>JAUVDD010000331.1 GCA_030595525.1 Puniceicoccales bacterium | reverse complement strand
GATTTGATACGCAACAAATCACTCCACTTCCCCGTCCAGTATCCGACAAAGGCGTCTGTTTCCAGTAATGCTTCAATCAGGGCAGGTTTTCTCTGGGCCGGTTTTAGTTTTCGATATTTATAATATGCCTCAGGTGGGGGGAGGGTCCCGGTGATGTCGATATAAGCCCGTCGCAGGAATACATCGTCCGAACAGGGCTTGGCTGCTTTGATCCCTTTTTCCTTCAGCTTCGTTTGTACCAGCCTGTCTATCCGGTTCGCCTTGGTTGGCGACCAGTTCACTTCATAGGGATTGTTGTTGGCTTTTTGACCAATGATCGGCTGGAGCACTGCCAAAATACAGATCAATGCTAGCGCCAATTGATTTTTCGGAAACTGCTTTCGCATAGGGTTTTAGGGGGCTTCTTATTATTCAGTAAATTTTACCTAATACTGTTTTCTATCAGCAATAGTGAAAAGATTTGCAGCTTTAGTATAAGATTATCTAATCACTTCAATAAGTTATAAATTGAGAACGAGTATCAAAAAGGGGTTGACGCGGTAACAGTGCTAATGAGACTCAATCTTGATTATGAAGAATATCCTCATATCAAGACAACTAAAAAGGGCTGGATTGCTGAGTCTGCTGATAGTGCTACCGGGCATAGAAATGCTTTATGGGGGAGAGACGCCGAGCATGGAAGAGATGTGGGCGATCATCCAAAACCAGCAGGTGGAGATAGAGCGGTTGCGGGATCTGGTAGAGAGTGGAGAAGCTGCGATAGTGGAAGCGAGAAAGGAAGTAGCGGAAACGAAAGCAGAAGTTTTATTCACACAGGAACAAGTGGAAGCGACAGTGGTTGCGGTGGAAGAGATGACAGAAACGGGATCAGGGAGTGGTAACGGCTGGTGGGACCGGACATCAGTTGGAGGATACGGTGAATTGCATTGGAATTATTTTGAAGATGCAGGGGACGCGGTGGATTTCCATCGATTTGTATTATTTGTGAATCACGAATTCAACGACTGGATCCGGTTCTTTTCAGAACTGGAAGTGGAGCACTCAATTTCGGGCGACGGACAACCAGGGGAAGTGGAATTGGAGCAAGCCTTCATCCGCATGGACTGGAAAAAGAACTTCAGTACGGATGCCGGACTATTCCTGATGCCAATAGGTATCACCAACGAAACGCATGAACCGAATACATTTTACGGAGTGGAAAGGAACAATATCGAGGCGCGGATAATTCCATCGACCTGGTGGGAAGCTGGAATCAAGGGCAACTGGCGTTTTGATAACGGTTTTTCAGTGGATGCGGGAATCACATCCGGTTTGGATATTGATTCAAGTGGAGTGATACGCAGTGGCCGACAAAAAGTGGCGAAGGCGGCCAACGAGGCACCGGGCTATGTGGGGCGTGTTAAATATACCGGTGTACCGGGATTGGAACTTGGGTTGTCAGCCTATTATCAGGATGACATGGCTCAATCCGATCCCGCTGACATTCAAGGGCTACTGACCTCCGGCCATGTGGATTACCGGAACGGGGGATTTCGCTTGCGGGCATTATATGCGCGCTGGGACTTGGACGGAACAGACAGCACCGAATCCGAGAGCCAATCCGGATATTATCTGGAACCCTCCTATCGCTGGGAACTGGATGAGCATTTCGGTGAGATTGGGGTATATTTCCGATACAGCGACTACCAGTATTTCAGCGGCAGCCTGAAGGATAATACTGTATACGAGATCGGTATCAATTACTGGCCGATCGAGTATGTCGTCTTCAAGGCAGACCTGCAGGATATTTCTGATTCCGACCAGTGGAAGAGCAAGGGCGACAAGGCTCTGAATCTTGGAATGGGATATCAATTCTAGTGCGGATGGGTTTTATTCGCACAGGTTTCGTTAGTACGATCTTGGTTCTGGTCACCGGATTCAGTCCGGTTGCCAGGGCTGAGGTCTATTTGGAACCGGACAAGTTTATAGAGGAATGCTTTCCTGAGGAACCTGAGCAAAAGATGCTCTGGTTAAAAAGGGAACTGAAGAAAGAGGTTAAGGAGATTCTCGGGCATCCATATAAGGGGCTACGCATCCGCTATTGGGAGCTGAATGGACGCACGGCATGGATATTGGATGAGATTGGAAAAGTAGAGCCGATCACAGCGGGCTTTGTGGTGGAGAAAGGGAGGTTAATTGATATGCAGGTCCTGATATATAGGGAGACCCATGGCTGGGAAGTGAAGTATCCTTTCTTTTCCAAGCAATTCAAGGGACTCGGATTAAGGGGGAAGCGCGGTCTGGACAAGAAGATTGACGGGATCAGTGGGGCCACGCTTTCAGTGAATGCCCTGGTGCGAATGTCCGAACTGGCGCTCTTTCTCGATGCGGAGGCATGGAAATGAGCATTCCCCTGCCAAGAAAGCGGGTAATAATGGCGTTTCACCGATGGGTTGGAGCGGGTGCAGCGGTTTTTGTTTTGTTGCTGGCCGTGACCGGATTATTGTTAAATCACTCACAGCGATTGGGATTGAATGAGATAAATATCCAGATTCCGTATCTGTTAAATAGATACAATATGTTATCATCCGACAGTATTGAACCAGCGGTAATTCAGGATGGGAATACGATATCCACATTAGATGGAGATTTGTATTATAATTCCAATTACATATCCGAGAGTGGGAGGCTGATCGGTTATTTTTCCGCTGATTCATTTCTCGTTGTAGCAACAACACGAGGATTGGTGATTATTTCGAATGAAGGGGAATTGGTTGAGCAACTCGATTTCACCCGGCTGCCGTTCAAGGATTTGAAACTGGTGGGCATTGATGACCAGGGAAGGGCAGTTCTTGTTTCGGACAATGGAAACTGGTCGCCTGATGAGGACTGGCTGGAATTCCTGCCAAGTTCAGATGAGTTTAAGGTTCAGTCGCTCGTGAAAACTGAATTGGACCGGGACAGGATTGAAGCGATTCTGAACCATTATCAGGGCAAAGGACCATCTCTTTACCGGGTTCTGTTGGATGTGCACTCCGGTCGGATGTTTGGCTGGAAAGG
>JAUVDD010000103.1 GCA_030595525.1 Puniceicoccales bacterium | reverse complement strand
AGCTGACGACCTAGGCCTTCGATATTCAGCAAGGTCTTTTGTAACAGCACTAGCTGAGGCTGTACTTCCATATCAAAGCGCCGGGCTGTCTGAAATAGGCGTAGTAATAATAAGCCAAATGAAATATCTTTTAATGGCTTGTCAAAAATCGGCTCGCAGACACTACGAATGGCGGATTCAAATTCTTCATTGATCCTCAAGTCAGTCAGGTAGTCTTTGAATTATCTCAACTAAGTTCCGTAATCGCCTTACGGAACTGGGAATACAGCGTGGCAACCTGCTTTGATGGGTTGAACTTCTCTCGTCCTTCCGGGCCGGGTAGTGCCTCGATGGGTACGTAGCCGCGATAATTCTTTTCGATCAATAGCCGTGTGAATCGCTTCACATCTATGGGTCCACCCTGTCTGCTTGAGAGAAGATCCTTTAGCTGCCAATTCACCGCGTATGGTATAACGCGTGCAATATCGTCGTACGGATTTTCGGTAATGAAGGAACCCGTGTCGGCAACCAGTCCGACCCAATCGGAATTAACCCGGTCGAGTATGTTGATTGTCTGATCGGCAGTTTTGATCATGTGGGCATGATTCTGGACAGCGATTATGACTCCAGCTTGCTTGCCGTATTCCGCACATTTCGCCAGGGAATCAACGACCCAGCCAGCAGCTGTTTCCCAGTCCACATCCTTTGGTTGATTACCGGCAAAAACCCTTAGGACAGGTGCTCCCATATCTGAAGCCACGTCCACCCAGAGCTTGGTCAGCTCCAGGCCGGCCTGTCGAACTGCCCTGTCAGAGTTCGCGAAATCCGTGCGGATTCCTGTGCCACTTATTCCCAATCCCAACCGATGGGCATGGCGCTTAAACTTATTGATATAAGTGCGATCAGGACGCTCGGGATAACCCGGGAAATAGTAACCTGTGGGATCAATAGCATCAAATCCGATGCGTGCGCAATAATCCAGTACATCGAAGAGGCTAAGCCCGCCGGACTCACCAGCCAAATGCTTTCTCAATTCACTATTAAACGAAAATGCATTCAGGCTGATCTTTATTTTGGGGCCGTACTCGGATGATGGCCGATTCACGCCCCCATTCAAGGGCGAGGATTGTAGTGAAAAAATCGGTACAGCCAATAATCCCGATTTAAGAAAATCCCGTCTGGCGTATACTTTTCTCATGAAGTTCATTATTCCGGCTTAATTTCTTTTATTTGGATATCCTTGAACCGGATCTTTCCCTCGCCTCCCGGATGGATCTGCAGACCGATATGACCGTTCATTCCAACATTCAATTTTACATGATCGGCATTATCCAGAACTCCACTTCCATCAAAGTCGGTGATGGTAACACCGTTCACAACAGTCATGATACGTGTGTTCACACAGATGATCCTGACATAGTTCCAAAGGTCTTCCTCATCTCCATGCCTCCAACTCCATCCTGGAACGGCATTCTCAATAGTGGCAGCGTTTGCTTTTCCCTGGATGGGACTGATCCACTGCTTTACTGTCCGGGACTCGTCATAAATGAAACCACTTCTCCAGCCGTCTGGAGGATTGATATCGATCTGCGGACCATCCAGCCATTCTTCAGCATCATCATAACGGCTTCGCACCTGAACACCACTGTTGCTTATGGCATCAGCAAAGGATTGGACCTTCAATTCTAACTCGAAATTATCGTATTCCTTTTCCGTCAGTAGCCAGATGTACTTGTGGTCACTATCCGCAGGAACGTCCGCCGTGATTGCACCATCGACGACTTTCCAGTACTCCTTATCCACATCCTTCGGCAGACACTTGACCATCCAGCCGTCCAGGGTTTCCCCATCAAAAAGAGAGACCCAGCCATCTCCTCTTCCAAGATCAGACTTCTTACAACAAGAAGTCAGACCCAATGTAATCATTGAGACGATGAAGTAGAAAAAAATTGATCTCGATGCTATGCTGTTTCGGTTCATAAATGACAGTAAAGAAATTACGCTGATCCTTTGCGAGCGAATTCTAGAATGCCCTTGTAAACCACCCTCTGGCGGACAAAATCCTATCAAACACCCTGAACTTTTCAACCTTTCGTATCATGCTAAATTACCACTTACATACCGCTTTTGTGCTTTTCGGACTAACCATTTTGTTGCCAACGGTTGCAAATGCATCGGCCAGTCCGATCGAAAACCTTGAGGTCATGTCGAATGAATTTCCTCAGGTCATTCACTTCCGTGGTTCCCCAATCAGGGGACGAGGTATCTCCGAAACAGACATTCATGACGCCATGGATCTGTACAATGGGAAAACCGACAAATACATCAGTGAAGAGTTAAGTATTGGCGAAGACTACTTTGACACATACAAAAAATGGCAATTAGCCAATCCGTCCAAGCTAATGATCCTTCATTTAAATGGTGAAGCGCGGGGTATACGTTATCCTGAAGTGCAGAAGCGCTACTTCCCCGGTCATTGGGTTTATTATCCGGGCACGGGTTTGAGCAACTCGATCAATGCGAATGACGAAGAGATCGCGCTGAATGATATATCCATATTCAAGAGCCGCTATTTCGGCTCACCTGATAAGAACGGCCAACCCCGCATGCCGGATGTCATTATCGTAAAACTGGATGAGTATGGAAACCGACTCTGGCGACAGTCAGAATACGCTTCGGTAAAGAAAATCGACCAAGAGAAAAGCACCATTATCCTTCAACGAGGCGTCTATGGTTCATCAGCCAGATCCTTCACCACAGAAAACACCTACATTGCACCAATGGTCTCTGGTTGGTGGGGCGGCCAAATGTGGTTCTACAATCTCTCCAGTGTCTGTCCAATGGATGAAAACGGCAAAACAGCCGCCGATCTTTACCTGGAAGAAATTGAGCAATGGTTCGGCCCGGGAGGGAAGCTGGAAAGCCTCCATGGAATCGGATTCGATGTGAACTACATCAAAACCAAATGGCCGCATTTCGATGTCGATAACGATGGAATTGAAGACGATGGCATCGCGACAGATGGCCGTAACCTATGGCGCGAAGGCGATTGGGAATTTCTCAACCGCTTGCGCGAGCGGATGGGCGAAAATTTTATTATTATGGCAGATGGTTGGAATCAATCCATGCAGATGGCAGTCGGTGTGCTCAACGGCATTGAGTCAGAGGGCTTATGTGCGCCAAATGATGGATGGCGGTTGTTCGGACGCCTCTTAAATATTCACACTTACTGGAATCAACACAACACAACCAAGCATCGATTCAGCTATATCACCGGAAAGTTGAAGAATCCAGAGGACATTCCAAATGGTCACGCTCTTCGCCGATTGGGTGCGGCAACAGCATCCTGTCTGGGGGTTTCCTACACCAGTAGCGGAGATTATCTTCGCAAGGATCAGGCTACTCTCACTCCCGAACTGACTCGCAATGGCCCATGGTTGGGCAAACCACTGGGGCCGATGACGATGAACCCAGACCGCGCGAAGGATCTGCTCAAGGGTCAGGGTGTCAAAATGACGAAGAACTTCGTGAACTCAATGAAGGCGGAAAACTGTGTGATCAAACGTGGCAAAAACGGTGAACTCATTATTAAGGGTACCGCTACCAACAAGCATGAAAACATCATCCTCACGCTTCCGTCCATTGACGTAAAAAAAGGGGATGTTGTCCTAATGTTTGAGGCGTATGCGAAGGAAGGACTGTCCGGATTTAAACAGACCGATCTGGTCCCCCGGCAAATCGTCATTCATGCCGAAGGACTGCCGGAATATTCCGACAACAACAACCATAATAGGCTTTTTAATGATACCATGGCACTGATGGGGACTCCAGGATTCACACAGCAGTATGCCTACTTCAGGAAGGCCGGAGAAGGGAACGGGCCATTGCAGATAACTCTGACTATTGAGGAACAAGGTGAATGCGAAATCAGGAATATCGTTTACGCCAACGGACCTATTACTTTGGCGCGTGAATTTGAGCATGGAGTCGTGCTGGCCAACGCTTCACAAGAAGCCGTGGAATTTGATCTGGAAATCCTGTTTCCAGATTCAAAGAAAGTCTCACTAAAGCGCATCAAGCTCGTTCCGGAAATGTTCACGGATCCCGACGACACTCTTGTCCGGTCAATGTTGCAGGTAAATGATGGAACCAAGGTCGATAATCGACAAATTAAACTGCCTCCACTCGATGGGCTCTTTCTTGTTAGGGAAAAGTAACTTATTACGTTCCGAAAATAACCCGAATGCCTAATCGAAGTGACAGGATTACCACGACAACAATTCCTGCGACGGTAAGAAGCTCCTTCGCGGGGAACTGTCGGGAGTTCGGCCAAACGCCCTTTGTCTGCGCCTTTGCATGAAATGCTTCAACCACCTCTGGATCAGTTTTCGGGCCAAGGAAGATGCCAATCATCATCCCGATCACACTCACCGACATAATATAAATCAGCCCGTACTCGTAGGCTATGCCCGTTGTGTGCACGATGATGGCTACTAGCAGCCCTGATGCGATGGCAGTAATCTCGCTGAAAGCAGTAACGCGCCACCAGAACCAGCGCAACAAAGAGGGAACTGCAAGGGAGGCAGTTATGGCGGCTATCCAGCGCCACCCTTGTTCAACGGTATTGATCTGGAAGCTGACCAAAATGGCCAACACTGCAAATCCGACAATGGCCATTCTCCCGGCAAAACCCTGTGCCTTTGGGGATAAGTCGACCCCAAGACGCGGTAGCCAGTCATTCACAATATATGAACTTCCCCAATTCAAGTGGGTATCCATGGTACTCATGAATGCAGCGAGAAAACTGGCCATCAACAATCCGATCACCCATGGAGAAAGGAGTTGTTTTATAAGGAATGGATAAGCCAGTTCGCGATCACCGGCAATAGCTGCTGCCTCCCCATTGAATACGGAAGCCTCATTTCCCAGAGGAATTAAAACCAGGGCACCTACACCAACCACAAACCATGGCCAAACCCGGACAAGGTACTGAAAGAACACAAAGGTGAGTCCCGCTTTTTGGGCATCCCCCTCGCTCTTACACGCATTCAGTCGCTGCATGAAGTAAGTGCCGCCGTCAACTTCCGGACGGGCAATTCCCTGGGCAATCATGTACAGCCCAAAGAACCCCATCCCCATCTCCAAATTCCTTAACCAGGTACTATCGGCTGAAGGAAAGAGATCCAAATACTTGTGATCCTCGCCGTACAGTGATGAGAGCGATTCCAAAATACCGGTTTGGCCACCCGCTGTTTTCCAAACCGCCATGGCCAGAAGGACGCTTCCACCAATCGCCAACACAAACTGGAACAGGTCCGTTATGACCACTCCCTTCAAGCCTCCCATAGACGAATAAATAGCCACAAGCGTGATCAGGATGATGATCGTGATGCCCTCCGAGGGAGTTCCCAAGGCAGAGGAAGTTGGCCAGAATCCAGCTATAAATTCGTACAGGTTCGGAGCGATTTCCTGCCAGTTAAAGAGCTGGCTGACGACTTTCACCATGGCGCGGATTACCCAGCCCATAATGATGCAATTCATCAACAATCCGGAAATGCCAGCACGGAAAATCCTCAGGAATCCAGCCGACTTGCCAGAATAACGAACACTGATCAGCTGAGAATCGGTCACCGTTCCCAAACGACTCCAATACTTCGCGAAGAATATAGCGGTGGCAGTATGCACACCCATCGCGGCCAGCCAGAACCAGTTCCCCGACAGTCCCTTCGCGGCAATCATTCCAGTTATGGCCAGCGGTGTATCGGCGGCGAAAGTTGTTGCAGCGATTGAGGTCCCGGCGATCCACCACGGCAGATTGCGGCCGCCGAGGAAGAAAGCCTCCTTGCTCTTACCGGCTGAACGGCTGAAGTACAGCGCAACGGCAAAGGTGAATCCGAAGTAGACGAATACGGGTATGATCATCGACAGGGGCATGTGGATTCTCCGTTCTTATTTATTTTTTGGAAATAATCTTCCGGTCACCATTCGCATCAAAGGACTCCCGGGCAGCGTTGACCATTTCCAGCGAAGCTAATCCATCCTGCACCGTGCACACCGGATCTGCTCCATCACAATATTCCCTCATCAGTCGAACAAGATTCCAGTCTGAGCCGTAATGTGAAGTTTCAAAATGTGGGCCACCGGCGGAGATTTCTTCAATGTCCTTACCATGATTTGATATTGCCAGAATTCTGCC
>JAUVDD010000025.1 GCA_030595525.1 Puniceicoccales bacterium | reverse complement strand
TCATCCGTGAGATTCCGTAACAAAGATTCCTGCTCCTGCTCGAAATGCTCGATATCCTCCACATTGTTTTGCGTTTCATAATATATCTGAATCGCATGTTCAACTTCCTTTGGAGGGGCAAAAACTGGTGACACCTCAATGTTGGCTATCGCCTCGATTTGTTTAACCAGACGCTTTTCCTGAGGTTGGGCCATGGCTACCGTCAACACATTGTTGATCACATAAAGCCCGATAACCTTTGCCTTACTCGCTATTTCTAAAGGAATTCGCTGTACTGCATCCGTCGTGACAACGGCAATCAACGGATTGACATAGGCGCACCCAATCGAGTCGGCCCATAAGCGACAGGCCCGACCTTTGCTCATGTATTCCTTTTCGATGATCTCTTCGAGGAAACCAAGGGTTACGCCGCCTGCCCTTTGCAGGATAGGCTCAATATCCTCACTAATGATATTCCCCTCACCTTGACGGATCAGGTCAAGAAATGAACTATTTTCCCGACTTTCCACGACGCACCTTCTTTTTACGGTTAAACAGCTTAGTGATCTCAGACTGATCGACTATTTCCTGACCAAGTGTCGATGTCTCCTTTTCTGACTGAACTTCATTTAATAAATCAGTCAGAGAGTACCGCACTTCATGCAGGCTTATATCAGAATTGTCATACTTTTTTTTCGATGAATCAATCATGGTCAATCCTCCTCATATATCTCGTTAAAAAGCTCTGTGAGCATATCTGAGATTTCCTGTTGGGGGGTGTCCTTTCTGATGTAATTAACCGCACCGGCTTTGGCACTTCCTTCAATGAGGTGCCGGGATGCGTGGCCGGTTAACATCACAACTACCGCCTCCGGATCCATCTCAAGGATTATTGGAAGCACCTCCAAACCGGTCATTCCCGGCATATTGATATCCAGTAAAACAAGATCTGGTTTATTTTCCCTATAGGATTCGACCGCCGAAGCACCATCATTGGCTTCATACACTTCCTCTACACCCAGACGATTCAGGATGAGACGAACGTAGGAGCGAATGTGTTTTTCGTCGTCGGCAATGAGAGCAGAATTCGGATTTGCCATACACCAATGATTATTTAGAGGCCATGCCGGACCGCAAGCCTGAATGAAATTATGCTCGTAAAATGTCTATAAAATATGGGAATGCAGACATGATCGAGTACATTTGGATCGTCACAACGACCGTTGAAACGCCAGAACAGGCCAAAAACCTGGCGAAACTGGCGATAGAATCAAGACTGGCGGCATGCGCCCAAGTGGATGCAAGTATCACTTCACACTATCGCTGGAAAGATAAGTTCGAACAAGCTACGGAATATCGGATTCAATTTAAATTGCCAATGGAAGCCAAGGACGGATTGGTAAATTGGTTGTGCAGGCAGCACCCTTACGATTGTCCACAAATTTTGGCATGGAAAGCTGAATCCTGTAACCCTGAGTACACCGATTGGATAAAACAGGAATGATTTCGCCGGAAAATACTTGCACTTAGCCAAAAAATCGCTTGCTTCCTCCTTTTTCAACTAAAAGGAATTTGATTCATGTCACAGCATCCAAGTTTTAAGGCAGGTACCGGTTCAGGTAAAAAACGTCGCAATGTACTCAAGCGTTTTGAGCGTGTTGCGCTACTCGAAAGGCGTGGCCTATGGAAAGATGGCGATCGCGTAACGGGTCTCGTTAAAACCAAGCCGGAAGAATAAACATTCTGCCTAGTAATATTTTTTGCCGGATGCATCCCACATCCGGCTTTTTTGTGCCCAAAACCAATCAGCGGGCATTGATCCCTTACCGATAACTGGCCACATAGGCCTTCAATTGGGCAAGAGTGGCGTCAAAATCGATCTCTAATTCGTCCAACATGGAAAAAGCCACCTGCGGGTCACCTGTTTTGCAGTTATTTTCCATAACCTTGGCTTTCTGCCAAACGACAACCCCGCCAATGTTGGCGCTACTTCCGGCCACTGCATGAGAGGCAAAACCAAATGCTTCAACATCAGACTTTGCCTTGGCTGTTTTTAAATCAGAAAATTTGACCCGACTCTCCTCCTCGAACAGCACCAAAATTTCGTTGATGAGTTCGATAGATTCCTCTCCGCCGGATTCCAGGAGCATATTAACCTGGGACAAATCTAGTAATGTATAGGATTGATCGCTGTTATCCATGGTTTTGGCGCACCATCGAATACTTTCACAGCACTACAGCCGAGTCAAAATCAAAACTAATTCCGGAAACTGCCCTAATCCTGTTGGATCATCATGGTGATCGGCTCTACACTATCCGTATTAAGTTCCACTTTGATATGATCCCCGTGTGTGTCCAATTGAATTGCATTCAAGGCATCAATCAATTCCACCGCCTTGGCAGGCAACTCCTCTGCATAGTTGTCTGAAAGAGGACCCTCGTACAGCACCTCATCGTTATTATCCCAAACCTTCACTTGCTTTCCGCTGTCATCGGAAGTCAGCTCCACTCGACCTGCATCACTGTTGTAGTTGATTGATTTGTTGGCAATGTGAACCGTTGTCGTGCGAGCACCCATATCGCCATGTTTCATGACGATGTTATCGATATCGACGTCTCTCAAAACATGGATTTTGGCCAATTTCGTACGCAATCCCTTCAAATCGTTTTTGAGATCATCCATATCCACATGAACTTGCTCATTATCATCGATGAATACCCGGACTGATCCGGGTATCCATTCGTCTATTTGTTCCATCAGTGCACCAACATCATCTCCATGAACTCCCGGTGCCTCAGGAGCATTGGGATGGATAAAGTGAAATCCTTTTCGGGTACGCTCCTCAAGGGTTACATCGAAGTCCATTTCCTCTCCCTTTCGAAAAATAGTTACCGGCACAGTTGAACCGGGGCCCTTCATGTTAATCAACGTCGACAACTGACTGTTATTGATGACCAATTGGCCATCAAATTTGACGAGAATGTCATTATCCACCAATCCGGCTTTCTCAGCAGGACCATCTGTGGCGATGCGTGGCAATAGCAATCCAACACCTTTCGGTAAATCAATGTAATCCCGTAAAACGGAAGGAACAGATTCGATCACCACGCCCATGTAAGTGGTTTTCCGGGATTCCCCGCTATTCCATTCACGGACTTTGTCAGCCCATTCCATGGCAGTTTCCCGTGCCTCAATAACAATTTGCCTTATCTCTTCCTTCTCAACGGATGCTTCATCTTCCCCGAGAGCTGAGACCGGCATCGTGACTGCCACTAATACCGGTAAAACCAGTAATTTAGCTGCATTTCCATTTATGATTTTCATTTTAGATCTCCTTTATTTGAGTTTCTGTGTTTAAATTAATTAGAAGGTCTGAACTGGAATCAGAACGACCTCGTCCCGCGGAACTTTCATCTCCACAACTGCCCCGTTCACCGGGTTTTTCCAGACCACCCGGTCAATAAATTCATAACGATACTTCCTGGCAGTCAGACCATTGCGAAGAAAGACGATGCCCTCATCCACCCGTTCCTGAAGATTGTTTTGTGCCAATACAGGTTTAAAGGACTCATCTCCTACAGAGGCTTCAGGGACTTTTAATGGTTCCAGGTTTTCAACAGTTTCACTCACTGATGAGGACTGGATCTCTGTTCCTCTATTAAACAAGGAAAGTCCGACAACAATCATAATAGATGCTGCAGCAACCAATCCACCCCAGGTGAAATATGACCCCCACTTCCCCTTTCGGTCACCTGCATCCGCCTTAGCAATTGCAGCCCCAATCCGCTCAACCAGCAACTCATCAGGCTGCTGTGGCTTGATCTGCCTCAATTGCCTTTCAAAAGACTTATCTTGTTCAAGACTCATGATAATTCTCCTTTCAGCATCTGTCGCATTCTGTCCAATCCGTAACGATATCTGGAAGCAGCTGTATTCGGGGATATCTCCAGTGATTGACCAATCGCCTCAAATGTCTGTTCACCCCAGACTTTAAGTACGACGACTTCCCGCTGCTCCAGGGGAAGATTAAGCAAAGCCGCTTCAACTTCACCCGACAGCCCCGATTCTTCCGGCAGCTCAAAAAGAGGCTGATTGTTTTCAGCGTAAATTCCCTCACGCTTCTTTCTACGTAAGTCCTGCCGGGCCCGGTTGATGGCAATCCTTTTGATCTGAAGAAATACAAGTCCCGGTTCAATCCTCGGAAACAGACTCCTTTTCTTCCAGACATGGACAATGGCTTCCTGAAGAATATCTTCAGCTTCCCCGAGAGACCTTGCCTGTTGACGTGCAAAAAGCAAAAAACGGTCTCCCCATTCTTTAATCCAGTCACGCCAATGTTCTCCTTCAATCTGTTTTCCCATTTATGAATTTACCCTTTCAAGCGTCACCCGTTTGAAGTTTTGTCTAATTAGAACAAAAAAACCGGCGAATTGCCGGTTTTTTAAAATAAATAAACTGAATCAGCCTCTTGGAGGATCTCCCGATCCCGACATGACCATCGAATCCGGATCCGTCTCAGGAGCTCCATGTTTTTGCAGATAATAATGTTTATAGGACTTATAGGACTTATCGTAATAGTGTGAATAGTAATAACCCGCGACATGTGTGTTCAGGTTATTCAAAATGGCCCCGAATACGGGTATATTCGATTCCCGTAATCGACGAATATTCACAGCAGCCGTCTTGCGCTTAACCATGTTAAAGCGAATGACCAACAGGATACCATCGACCAGTGGCAGGATGTTCATGGCATCACTGACGGTGGCAATTGGTGGCGTATCGATGATCACCCGATCATAGCGCAAACGCAGTTCATGCATTAAATTCGTGAAACGTTCACTGCTCAACAATTGTGTGGGGCTCTTTGAGCTGCCACCTGAAGGCAGAATGTCAAGATTAGGGAGGTATTCCTTCTGAATGACACTATCCAAATCAGCCTCATCAGAAAGATACTGAATCACACCACGCCTGCCATCCAGATCCAGTCCCTTGGCCACATTAGGCATACGCAAGTCAGCATCGACCACGATGGTTCTTTCCCCGTGCATGGCAAAAGTTATTGCCGTATTAGTACTGACAAAAGTCTTACCTTCACTGGGAATCGTACTTGTGGAAAGGAGTACCTTCGCATTTCGGCTCTCCTCATTTAATTTGAGAGTGGAATGAATTGAACGAAATGCCTCAACTGCATGCTTGTCATGCTCATCGGCAACAATTCTCGCTTTTTCCTGGGCATCAATACTGAAAATATGTGGAACGATTCCCACCAACGGCACACCAAGTATCGACTCGATGTCGTACGCGGATTTCACTTTGTCATCCATGAACGCCAACAAGAACACGAGTCCAAACCCAACACCCATACCCAAAACCAAACCAATTGCCAGATTCAGAGGAATGTTCGGTTTAAAAGGACGCATCGGCTGAACCGCTCGGTCAATAATGCGTGCTGTTTGGCCACTGGTATCCACCTTGACGCTGGCCTGCTGCATTCGACCGAAATAATGGTTATACAATTCCCGACTAACATCTAATTGCCGGAGCATTGCATCATATTCCGGACGAATACGGTCCAGATCAATCAACTCCTGCTGCTTTTGGGCTAAGCGTTTCTCAGAAGTCTCGAAGTTTGCCGTATATCGCTTGTATTCATTGCGGAGGGTTGAGGCCGCCGATGTTATTGCCCGGTCCAGCTCTTTTTGTGTCTCATTAAGCTGGTTCTTCGCAGCAATCATGGTCGGATGCATCAAGCGGAATTTTTCCGACAACGTGGCGATCTCGATTTTATTCATGGCCAGGCGGTTCAGTAACTCTGGCACATTGGAATGCGTTGCAATAAAGATCAGTTCCCAAAGAGGCTCACCCTTCTCTGTCGCCTCATCTATTTGCTCCATCAGGATGGTTGAATCATCAAAAAGTTTCTTATCCTCCTCAAGCCGCATGTTCAGACTAATCAATTGCTGATTATCAATATCCTGCGATCTCTCGACTGACAGTGTGCCGTACTTTTCCTTAAAGTCAGCCAATTGCATCTCCATGGTCTGGATTCTCTTCAATTGCTGATCTGCCTGGTTTCTCAGGTCATCAACCGCTCGCAAGGAACCTTCAATTTGCTTGTTTTGATTAAAATCAATGTATTCCTCAGCAAAATAGTTTGCGACGATCGCTGCAATTTCAGCATCCGGATGATCATAAATGATATTTACCACCAAAGACAAACGGACCGGCGCAATCGAACGATTCGACATTAGAATCTCGGAGACACTTCGCATGCCTCTCAAGGTGGCATCCAAACCTTTTTCGTAAGGAGCTATGAAACGTTGACGCAAATTCCCAACCAACCGTTCATCAACAGCTTGTACAATTGTCGCACTCTCGAGAATCTTGATCTGGGTATTGAAATCCTCTGCATTGAGAACTTCTGTCCGGACGATTTCCTCAATTTGGAAAACCTTGTCCTTTTGCCGTAGGATCTCCACAGAGGAGCCTGAACGATAGGATCGTGGTGCATTCAGTGTGTACAAGGCGAACCCCATAAATACAACGAATGCCGATACGACCAACCACCAAATCCGCTCTCTGAGGATCAATAGATAGTCACTCAAGCTACGTGAAGGGGCATTCCCTCCTTCGGCATATCCGCCATAGCCATCGCCATCGCCACCATAATATCCTCTGCCACCGGAGTTCGATTGATAGTAATTGTTACTCATCTAAGAAAGAAATTGAGATTCAGAATTTAGCAGATTCGCTCTGGGACATAAATTAAGTCACCCTCCTGCAGTGGATAATCATTACCGGTTAGCTTCCGGGCATCCACTTTCAAAACTGCTTTTTCCCCGTTCTTATTTGTACGAGTAATGGTGACTTTATCCTGATCAGCTAACCTGTCATTACTCCATCCACCGGCAGCAGCAATCGCCTCCATTAGAGACAATCCCTTCTCACTCGGGAATGGTATCATACCCTGACGGTTCACTTTGCCCATCACGGTCACACTGCGCTCAGCATACTTAAGAATAATAATATCAATATGCGGCTCTACGTAATAGTCTTTATTGTAAGGGGCGTACAAGGACTCCCTGGCAGCATCTACAGATAATCCGGCCACCTCGACTGTACCCAGATGTGGCACGGTGATTGTGCCGTTCTGCGTAACACGCATTTCTGAGGTAAACTGGGGCTCGTCAGCTACAAACAGGGCAACTTTCAGGTAGTCCAAGGGCGAAATTACATAGGAATCAGATGAAGCGTCAGTTCCTCCAGCTTTATCCTGGGCACTGGCAACCAGACTCCCCAGAATTGTTAGACAGAGGAACAGTAACTTCATTATTCCAGAAATACGGAAATTCTTCATGAGTTAAAAAGGCGAATCCTGCAAAAAGGAAGAGGTCAACATAAATTGACCTCTTCCAAAAGACTAAATTGAATTAATTCAGTGGGCGATTAGTACCTCAACGATGCAGAAACGCGGATCTCGTTGTTGACGTAATTGGCAACATTGCCATCAACATCGCGGCGGTAATAGGTTGCATCAACCGTCAAGAAATCGTTCGGGCTGTAGCTGACACCAAGGCGAGTGATCTGAATATCTTCCGCACGGAGACTTTCTTCATATTCGCTTTCACCGTAAACGATCGCGGCGTTCACCCCGATTGTATTGCTGATGGCGTACCGGGCACCCAAAGTGGCGCTTGTGAAGGCATAGCTTTGACCACCCATCGCACTAGTGCGGTAATCACGGGCAACCGTGGTATAAATGGTGCTCTTTGGATCACCTGTGTAAATCAAGCTGAATTTGTAGGAAGCGGAACTGGAGTCAGCATTGCTACCCTTCGCATTACGATCCTGCCATCCTACACTGACGTCAGCATGGATAACCGGACTGAACAATTCACCAATGGCACCCACATGGTAATACATATCGGTGTATTCAACATTCGAATCAGTGTCGATCTGGCGGTAACGCAGACCGGTGGTTAGATCAACTTTCGGACGCAAGCGGTAGAACATGGTTACCGGAATGCTGATGGAATCGTGACCACTGTATGGGTTCATGGATTCTCCGTCGATGTTCAGGCTGTCATAGTCAACATCAGAGTAATCGACACCCACCTTCATGGCGGTCAGTTCTGAAATGTCGTAGCGGATATTGCCACCAGCCTTTACCGTATCCCGAAGAATCAGCACACCGTAGACGTCAGAAGATGAATCCAAATCGTAACGG
This sequence comes from Puniceicoccales bacterium, assembly GCA_030595525.1. Lineage (GTDB taxonomy): Bacteria > Verrucomicrobiota > Verrucomicrobiia > Opitutales > Oceanipulchritudinaceae > Oceanipulchritudo. The sequence goes on along the minus strand of JAUVDD010000025.1, from coordinate 3,852 downwards.
CTTGAGTAGTCTTCCTCGAAGCTTGCATACACATTGCTAAGTACAACACCGGAATCGTATACCGAGTTGAACTTAATCTTCAGGAAACTGTTATCCAGCGGCTCAGCGTCCCATCGCACCCAGCGGTTGGATACTAGCAAAGAAGTGCTGGCTGCACCGTCTTTAGCCATGCTGAATTCCAAGCCAGCGTTAAATTCTACGCGCCAATCACTAACTTCATTCTGAGACTGCCGGTAAACGTTGTCTTCATTTACCAAAGAGATTCCACCAACGAAATGGATGGGTGTATCACCAATTTTGTAGAGGCCTTCGGCACTCGCGATAGAGGCCGCAAAAGCGGTGATAGCAAGAATTGAGATTCTAATTTGAGGTTTCATGATGGTTATAAATCAAGCGACTTTCGAAATACTGGTATGGTATCCCGTATACTTCAACAAGGAAATTTCCCCTATATTGAGAGACTGCATGCTGTAAAAGGCTGAAACCGTTGACAAGATAAGAATTAAAGATCCCATAATTTCTTTGATCAAGGAAATATATGACCGAATCCAACACCTCAAAAGAACCTGCAACGGAATCCCCGCGTATATACTCTGCGTGGTTTGGATTCGCCCAACGTGAATTACACCCCGGCCGAACAATCCGTATCCGGATCCGCTGGGGCCGCGTGGCGACTGCCTTTTTAGCCCTGTGTCTAATTGCCTGGATGGGTAAATCATGGGGATTGTACCTGTTTTTTAAAAAGGCCAGGAACTTTGAAGATGTGTCCTTCATGGATATGGTCGTGTTTCCTATGAATCGTGGAAATGTCCGGGTCCAACAAGGTGATTACCAAATAGAACAAGCAAAAAACGCCCTTGAGCGGGAGGATTACAACCGGGCATTCCGCATTTTGCGAGAAGGAGTAGCGCGTTCACCCGAAAATGTGGAAGGTCGTATGCTGCTAATCCAGCTCTATTCGGGTTGGCGACCGGACCTGGCAATAGACCTTTTGGAGGATGGAATCGATAAAGGGATTCGTGACGCAGACTTTCTTCGCCTGACCAGTGCCATGCTGTTGAGGGAAAAAGAGGACCAGCGGCTACTGGACCTTAGCAAAACATTAATGGAAGAAGACCTGCCGAAGGAAATCAACCAGGTTGTACTTGCTAGTCGCATGCAATCAGCCATGCAGATGGGCAAATTCGATATTGCAAAGGAACTGTTCCTGGAAACTGACCTTGAAAACACAATGGATGGCCTGTTGCTGGGCACCCATATGTACAATAAGACAGGACGGCCGGGTGATGCTATCGAGGTGCTTTTGTCGGGACTCAAGATTGTTCCCAGGGAAAATGCCACCCCACTCTACAACCAGTTGATCCGTATTTATAAAGATAATGGCATGTTCAGCGAGGCACGGGAATTTGCACTGAAATTAATGATCAACAATCCGATGAAGTGGCAGCCCAGAATCCAATTAATTGATGTGTTGTCCGCTTCGAATATGCGCGAACGGCGCGACAAGGAGATTAACTCTGTTTTGAGGGAATATCGCGAAGAAGAACCTGCGATGATTGCTTTGGCCCAGCTCAGTGCCGATTATGGAAACACGGAAGCTGCAGCACGGCTTTACGAGGTGGCACTGGAAAACGGCTATAATTTAAGCCTTTTTAGTCTAACTTTGGCTGAAGCATTTGTTCAAGCTGGTCAAAATGAAGAGGCCATCAATCTATGCAATCAACTGATAAACGAAGATCCCGCATGGATGCAAAATGTGCAGGGTAGTTTTAATGCAATTCGTTCATTGGCATATTTTGGATTCGAAGATTCCGAGTTAGGTGACCTTTACTTGAAGAGCTTCATAGAATCGCGACAAACCAATGCCAACCAACTGTATCAGGCTGCCAAACGGTTCCGTGCTTTTGAAATGGAGGAACAAGCATTGCGTGTCCTGCAGGAATCCTACAACCGGGACTCAAAGAATGAAGCTGTTCTCGCCACGATGATTGAGGTTGAGATGAGCCTTGGTGCATTTTTCACATTGGACCAGCACATTCAGGATCTGTTCAACCTGCGTCGCCCTGACTATAAACTCATTGAATCCATCCATAAGCGTCTCCAAAGCGACCGCTTCCTGTATACCAGGAACAGGGATCAGCTGCTTGAAGGCCTGGCCGGAATGATTGCCGAGCAGGAATTGATGCAAGGTTGGGATATCTGGAAAAAAAATCCGCTTTAATCGGTACTATCCCGGCTATTCCCTGGATTCGTCCGCATGCTTTTCCCCGGAATCATCAACTGGGCGGATCTTCACTTCGACCACCCGGGTTTCGTCAACTTGGGTAATCTCCACCTGAAGGCTGGAGATTGAAATCTCCGTCCCCACATCCGGGATTCGTCCTAGTTCGCTAGTCACGAGACCGCCAATTGTGGAGACTTCCTCATTCTCAAAATCCACATTAAACTTCCCTTCAATTTCATGGAGAGGTGTTAATCCTGAAACAACCGTCTCTCCTGAATCCATTTCCGGACTAATCAGCACTTCCTCATCGGCATCAAACTCATCCCGGATCTCCCCTACAAGTTGTTCCAAAATTCGCTCCAGGGTTAAAACACCTTCAGTTCCGCGGAATTCATCGATCACCAACGCCATGTGCATCCGGTGCGACAAAAACTTCGTCAGCGCGGATTCCAAGGGTTCCTCACTATCGATTCGAATCATGTTTCGTTTGATTCGCCGCAAATCCAATTGCTCCAACTCACCCGTGTGACGGAAAATATCCTTAATATGAATCAGCCCCAGACAATGGTCCAAATCACCGTAACAAAGGGGAAATCGGGTATGACCAGTTTCCTTGGCCATCTCCAGGTTGTCTTGCAATGGAAGATTCAAATCAAAATATTTAACCTGGTTCCGTGGCAACAAGACGTCCTCAACCACAAGTTCCCGCATCATGAGGGTGTTCTTTAGGATCAACTGAGCCACCGGGGACATTTCAGGGGATTCTTTTCGCAGTAGTTCGATCTGGGTTTCCAAATCCAGTGAATCCAAATCCGGTACATCTTCCTTTTTCCAGAGCATCCAGAAGGAACTGACCAGTCCAAACACAAGTTTCCGGACAGGCCGGGAGATCCAGCCAAAAATAACAATCAAAGGTGTCCCCATCCGGAGACTTCGTAACGGATAAGCTAGTCCGAAGGCGCGTGGCAGCAATTCACCGGTCAAATGATGCAGGGATACCGCTATTGTAAATGCTAGTAATGCTGAGACAGGTGTAACTAATCCATAGGCTGAAATTTCCAGATTATTGAACAATGATTTGAACAATGGATAGCTCAACAAAGCGTACAGAATTAAACAGACAGTCAGTCCGAATCGAATCACTCGAATCGTACGATCACCGGAACCAAATAAAGATCCAATGCGTTTATCCTCCTCTACCCGGTCCCGTAATTCGGTATTAAAATGACTGAACCGAATCTTGATCAGGCTAATCTCACAGGCAACCAGAAGCGCATTTAGAAGCAGAGTTAAAGGGATTCCGATCAGCTCAGTCAGGTATTCGGAAATAATTGTGGTCAGAAAGTTCATTATAATCGGAGTGGTCAGCTATTTCAATAGTCTGCCCAATGCCTCCAGTAATCTTTCGTTTTGCTCTTCCGTACCAATGGTAACCCTCAGGTAATCCTTCAATCCATAACCAGCCAGTGATCTCACAATTACATCCATTTCCTGCAGAGAATGAAATACCTGTTCCGCATTCTCCAGTGAAAAAAGGACAAAATTGCCCTGCTCGCCAAATGAGGACAATCCCAAGCCCTCCAAGCCTTCCCTCAATTGCTCTCGGCCAAGGGAATTGACCCTCCTGC
>JAUVDD010000040.1 GCA_030595525.1 Puniceicoccales bacterium | reverse complement strand
TGGCTGGCCTGATCCGTTTATTAATGCAGCATAATCCTTCTGGGGAAATGTTTGAAGGTCTTGATTTGAATAACCCCAGAAGGGTTGAAAAAGCCGCTATCCGTTGTATCAGCACGGAAAAATCCTACAGTCAGCTTCGGGCGGAATTCCTCGCACTTCCAGAACCACTGACAGATTATGACAAGGAAGTCTGGCTGGTGAGCCGTCCGACTGAGGAATTGAAGGATCGAAACAGAAAACGAGTCGATCGCATGCTTCAGGAAGGACTAATTGAAGAAGTAAGAGGATTGATCGACATGGGTTTCGAACATAACCCGAGTGCCTGTGGAGCAATTGGATACCGGGAAGTACTCGAATTTCTCAATGGCAACATTTCCGAGCAAAACCTTGCCGAGCAGATTTACGTGCATACCAACCAACTGATGCGCAAACAGCGCACCTGGTTCAGGAAGCAAATCCCGATACACAGGGAAGTGCCAGGTAGTTGAAATTCCCTACAGAAAACCTTATTGCTGCGGAACATCAGCCGTACCAAGGAGTGCGGCAACGCTGTTATCCTTGATTTCACGCAGGCGCGCCCAGCCCATGGCATTATCCAGAACACCCATCCTTTGATCGACGAAGGTCTTGTATTCTTCTGAATTGGTATCCACTTCAGGAACAATCTTTTCCGCCATATAGGAGAAGGTGCCCTTGTTGCCGTTGATAACCATGACGGAAGCAAGACCCTTGTCCAAGGACATGGTTTGGTCCCACATGTCGGCCTGCTGGAGTTGTTCTGGAACATTTATACCTCCAAATTGTTCGAGATCCTCTGTCGTCATCTTCAGGGATTCGGCAATTTGAGGGAAATTTTCAGATCCAAGACGCGTATTGAGCGTTTCTTGTAGCTCCTTTCCTTTTTCGGCGAATAGGCGCCTCTTTTCAGTGGCTTCAAAGTCTTGCTGAACGAGTGTCTTAACCTCCGTGAATTCGGGCATCCTGGCTACTGTCAGGCCGCGCTTCACCAATACCACGGCCCCATCGCTCGTTTGTGCGGCATCAGAGAAATAACGGCTAGAATTATTGGCATAAATCCACATGGAATTCAGCAATTCACCAGGCAAGCCAGTGGTGACAGGAGGATTAGTCCGCGAATACCGCGGAACAACCGTAGCAGCTGCATTTGAACTCTTGATCAGGGATACATACTCCGGGGAATCAATTACGATCTTGTTCTGATAAAGGCTGAGGCTGAATTCCTGTGCCTTCTGAGCAGCAGTCCTGCGGGCTTGGTCCAGATTCCAATCTCCAACAACCTGATCACGGACGTCTGCCAGTGTGACTTCAGGAGTGGGTACGGCTTCTGCGCCTTCCGAAGCGGTGGGAGCCAGTTGGTATCGAAAACGGTTTGTAGAAAAGTACAGTTCAAGTTCACCTTCATTTGGCATGTTAACTGAACCGAGGTAGGCGCTTGCCTTGAAATTCAGGGCATCCACAGTCAATGTTTCCGGCACTTCATAGCGTGATGGATTTTCATTGAAATACTGAAGAAGCGCTTCATCAGTGGGACTCATCTCCGGGGAGAAACTGGCATAATCAAAGTGGGCCAAGGAGATGGTGTATTTTGTCCCCTGATCTATGTACGCCTGCTTCAATTCAAAAGGCAGGGAATAATCCGGACCGGCAAGAACGTCGAGAACCTGATCGATAACATAGTCTTCGCGCATGGTGCGAGCAATGCCGTCCCGACTGAACTGGCCGTTGATTTGCAGAAGGCTCAGCATGCGGTTATAAGAATCGGCAGAGAATTCACCAGTGGTGGGATCCGCGAAGATCATCAGGGTCTCCACAAATTTGCTCAATTGGTCTGCAGTCGGATCAGGAACGCCCAATTGCTGGGCAATCCCGAGGCCAGCGACACGCAGATAGGCGTAATCGGTCAACTGCTGCTGGCTCAATTGCATCTCGGGATGCAGGATAGCGCTGATCTCTGCAGTGTACGACATTGCACGTCGGTCCTGATCGGAGGTCAAATCGTAACCATAATAGTTGATCGTGTCCATCCGGCCGGACGAATTGCTGCCGAAAAAGCTCTGTGGACCAATTGTCAAAACAAAGGTCACGATGATGACAATTAAAAGGCTGCCAAACAGCCATTTGTTATGTTTGAGAAAGAAATTCTGTAACGCGGTAATCATTAAGATCTTGGATTAAAGCGGCAGATGCTAGGGTGGTTGCATCACCTGTCAAGATCACGCGCTTCCAGAATCATCAGTTTCCGATCAATTCATTCAGGTTGGTTTGGCAGAAAGGATCCTTTTCGTGGGCTTTGATGCGATCCATATACTCTTTCAGCAGATCATCCTGGCGCACCAGATGAATGGACATGTCTGACTGACCAAACTCCTCGATAGCTCGTTTAAAGCGCGAAAGATTGTAGTTTTCCAATGGTTTAGCCGGTCGATAACCCGTCTTCTCCTTGTCATCCCGATCGGACTCAACGTTGATCCGGGTGATCCAGTCGATGGACTCCAACAGTTCAAGGGATTCATTCAGGACATTGACCGGAATATTCAATTGGTAGCTGAGCTCCGTCATGGTGGGAGCTCCCTGGCATGCTTGGAAGCGGCGGGCAATATGCAGGAATGCTGATAATGTGACCAGTTCCCGGACCTGCGAACTGATCCGCTGCCAAACGGTCTGGTTGGCAAGAAAACTGACATTCTGGACCGAATAAGTTAACTGTCCGCCAAGCAGAATCAGGACCCAGAAGAAATACAATCCGATCATCATGACGGGTATGATCCCCATTGATCCGTAAAAACTTTGAATCGAGATTACCCAATGAACATATACAATACTGAGGTAATTGTTGAGGAACAAGAGGGATGCTGTCAGGAGGCTGCCAACCAGTGCTGGTTTTAAAGCGACACTTGTATTGGGAAAGAACCGGTAAAACAGGACGAGCAGCAAAATCAGCATAAAGAAAGAAAGGAAAGGAGAGAATCGAAGGATAAACCCTGTCATTTCCACTCCAAAAGGCATCCACTCGAACATGCCTGCCAGGTTGGAAGCCGAGAAGAGGGCAGTGGAACCGAGCCCCAGAAGGGCACCCAAGCTGATAAAGGTCCAATAGAAGACGATTCGCTGAATCCACGGGCGCCCTTGGTGAACTCCCCAGATTTGGTTCAGAGTTGTCTCTATGGAAGTGAGCAACTGAATGACTACCCAAATCAGAATCAGGCCACCTAGTGCACCAAAAGCCTTTGAGCCACCCTTGTTGATTCGGCTCAGCAGGTTTTCAGCCCCCTCGATGATCTGTTCGATCAATGTGTCCAGTGCTGTGGCCATTTCCTCCTCGGATTCTGAAGCTGCACCATCTTCCTGAATAGTCACCATTTCCTGCAAAGAGGGTGAGACGAAAAGGAGCGCCCGTTTGATCTGCACCTCGGGATCGGTGTTAACAAAGGAAGTTGATAGGATAACCACCACTGCGACCAGTGGCCCCATTGCCAGGAGTGAAGAATAGCTCAGGGCCGCTGCTCTACTGAAAAGGCTGTTTTCAAACAAGCCTTTCCAGGAAATTGTCAAGATCCGGAGCAGGGCAACGCCCTGACCCTTGAGGGACGGTTCTTCGCCGACACCATACTCCCAGATATCCCGCTCCAGAAACCGGCTTAATCTCTGGGCCCGGCTTTGCGGATTTTGTTTTCCACGATTTTTCTGCCGGGAATCTTCCGACTTGGAACTCATAAATTATTTCATGGATACTTATGCACCAATTAGCAACGGTACCAGATTACTGTACCAGATAACACCCAGAACACCGGCAATGCCGAGAGTTGCTGCAACAACCATGATAGTGAAACGCAGGGTAATCGTACAGACGTACAGTCCTATACCGAATGCCAGACTTGAAACTGCCATGTAAAACCCTTGAGGATCACCATTCAGGAATGTGAAGGCATAAACTGTTGTGAAAAACCCTGCACCCAACATGGCGCGGAATCGAATCAAGGGGAACACCTCGGTGGCGTTTAAAAACAGGAATACGCCGAATATCAAGTCGAGGGCACCCAGGAAAACGACTGGATTCTGGAATAGAACCTGCCACGCATCCGGAGACTCATTTAGGATGGCATTGATTATACTCCAGCTTGGATATAGAACGGATAGGGCAGAAATGAACAGCATGGTTCCGAGAACAGGAACAGAGAGATTAGCCGTCCGCTCTTCCCACGCCTTCTTCGTGCGAACGTGCTTGGTCTCTTTAGTATGACCTTCGGCGGCCGCCAGCATTTCGTCCACTTTAACCGGTGCCTCGTTCTCGTCCTCCTCGTTGAGGGAGGCTATTTCCTCGGAACTCTTCTTTCTCAAGCTAAGTTTTTTCTTTTCGGGGAAGATCTTGGCCTTCAAATCCTCATTCGTTCGGATTTGGGCCCAGCTTTCCATCTGGGAATCAAAATAATAGAACTCTGGCGTCAGCTTGTCAGCTTCTGCCAAGGTTTCTAATTCACTTATCCCGTATGGACCGCGAGCGGTCTCATCTTCGGGTGCTCTAATAAAATATTCTTCTGCCATGCCGCTTAGGTCATGTTGAAGAGTACTCGGGCAGCATCAAGAAAAATTGCGGCCAGAATCCCTCATTGGGCCTGATTTCGGCCTTTCATGAAGGCTTGTTCGATAATTTCACAATTTTTTACCGAACTCCTCAACCAGAGTCGGTAAACTTCGCGCTTTTGCTGGTCGTTTAGAAGATGATCAATTCCCTGCCTTTGTAGGCGGTTTCGAATTTCGTACAGACAGATGGCAGCACTGACAGAAATGTTGAAACTCTGGGTGAACCCCAACATCGGGATATGAACATGGGCATCTGCTTCACTTAGGACCTGTTCCGTTAATCCGTGTTCCTCGGTGCCGAACCAAAGGGAGGTTTTTTCCTCCAGAGGCAAATCGGACAAGGGAACAGATTCAGGATTCAAACTGGTGGCGACTATACGGTATCCATTGGACCGAAGTTCATCTAAACATGCACGTGTATTGTTTGCTTCCTCATCCCTGTGTCGATGTAAGTGAATCCAGTTGGTTGAACCCATGGTTACTTCCCGGTTAAGGGTGTACTCATTCTGGTTCTCGATTACGTGCAGGTGCTGAATCCCAAAGCATTCACAAGAACGCATTACTGCGCTCGCATTGTGAGGTTGGAATATATCCTCCAAGACAATTCGAACATGATTGGTCCGATGTTCGATTATCTTTTCCATCCTATCCCGTTTCCGGGATGAGATGAACTGGAGAAGATGCTCAATCAGGGCATCTTCATTGTTGGGATCTAGATTGTCCAAATTCAGTAGGGCAGCGGATGGGCTGCGCAAAGCTCGAGAGCAGTTTCTTTGGCAGTCTGGATGGCGGCATCATCCTCGATATTGTTGAGGACTGTGTTAACTGCCTGGGCAATCTTCCTGAAATCGTCTTCAAGCATCCCACGGCTCGTACAGGCGGGGCTACCGATACGGACACCACTGGTTTGGAACGGGCTTCTGGTTTCGCCAGGAACAGTGTTCCTGTTCGTCGTGATGTGGGCCTTGTCCAAGGCGATTTGTGCCTGCTTGCCGGTGAGATCGGGATGGCTTTTTCTCAAATCCATGAGCATCAGGTGATTATCTGTACCACCGCTCGTGAGTTTGTATCCCAGATCCGTAAATGTTTCAGCCATAGCCGCTGCATTTTTGCGGACCTGTTGCTGGTAGGCCTTGAATTCTGGTTTCATAGCTTCCTTGAAGCAGAGGGCTTTGGCTGCGATGACGTGCATCAGCGGGCCGCCCTGTCCACCTGGGAAAATGGCTGAATTCAATTGCTTGGTATATTGTTCCTTAGCGAGAATCAGTCCACCCCGCGGACCACGCAAGGTCTTGTGGGTGGTGGTGGTGACAAAATCACAATATGGAACCGGGCTTGGATGCTCGCCTGCGACGACCAGACCAGCAATGTGGGCGATATCCGCTAAAATATAGGCACCAACCTCGCTGGCAATTGCGGCCATGCGCTCAAAATCGATGATCCTGGGGTATGCGGAGGCACCTACGGTAATCATTTTAGGTTTCTCGGCCCGGGCCTGTGCCTCGAGGGCATCATAGTCAATTCGACCCGTTTCCGGATCTACCCCGTAGTGGACAACAGAATACAGTTTGCCGGAAAAATTCACAGCGCTACCATGTGTAAGGTGTCCTCCATCAGACAGATTCATGGTCAGGATCTTGTCTCCAGGGGTCAATACGGCTGTATAAACTCCAAAATTTGCCTGGCTCCCGGCGTGTGGTTGGACATTGGCATATTCCGCGCCGAACAACTCCTTTGCCCTGTCGATGGCAAATTGCTCGGCAACGTCTACACAAGCGCATCCTCCATAATAGCGTTTGCCCGGATAGCCCTCGGCATACTTGTTAGTGAGGACACTACCGGTCAATTCCATGACTGCCGGCAGGGTAAAGTTCTCTGAAGCGATCAGCTCGATGTGGTTTTGCTGGCGCTTGAGTTCTCCCTCAATGGCTGAGTATAGTTCTGGATCCAGCTCCTTCGCTGAAGCAGGATTTAAGGTGGATGCGGATTCGATTTGGCTCATTGTCTTAAAATGGGAATTTGAGAAGTCTGGATAGCTCTGTCAAACGCAGGAATCACCTTCCCAGTCGATGAATTTGCAGACGCGTCTTTCATGTCGTCCGCCTTCAAATTCACTGGTAAGAAATACATCAACCAGGCGTTTGGCAGTAACGGCTGATGTATGCATTGCTCCGAGGCAAAGAATGTTGGCATTGTTGTGGCGTCGAGTCAGGGAAGCCTCGTCTTCATGATGGACCAATGCTGCACGGATACCTTTCACTTTGTTTGCTGCAATGCTCATCCCGATGCCCGTCGTGCAACAAAGGATACCCAGATCAGATTGCCCAGAAACAACATCATCTGCCACCAGTTTGGCGTAATCTGGATAATCCACCGAATCTTTGGAGTCCGTCCCATGGTCGATGATAGTATGTCCCGCTTCATTGAGGGCTTCCAGTATGGGTACACGCAATTGCAGGGCGCCGTGATCAAATCCTACACTGATTTTCATTATGATAAATTTTCCTTGATGAATTTCACAATCGAGGGAATTGCTTCAACCAAGCTATCTCTCGTCTCCAAATAAATATCCAATGGGCCACCAAAAGGATCGGGTATCTCTTTTGATCCTACATCCATCCATTCACGGAACCTGTAAACAGGGACATTCAGTTCAGGACTCTGTAATTCGATAACATCCCGATGACCACTGGTCATGGTCAAGACCAAGTCGGAGATTTCCAGCAATTGATTCGTCAACGGGCGACTTCGGTGGTCACTGAGATCCAATCCGACCTTCCTCAGGGCAACCTGACTGTTTCTGGAGGCGTTATCCCCGGGGAACGCGGCGGTTCCTGCTGACAATACTCTAATATCGGCTAGATCATTTACGGCGGCCAGTGCATGTGCCAGTAAACGTTCACCCATCGGGCTTCGACAAACGTTTCCCGTACAAACGACCGTTATGACCCTTTTCCCACCTTCCATGTAGCTATCCGGTACCGGCGAATTCCTTTAGACTTTAGTCTCGTCGGCGTAAGGACGCTCGTCCCCATCATCCATATCTATTAAATCTGCTTGATCCTCAGGGAATTCATCTCGGTAAATGGAGGTTTCCCGAGCTATGGGATCTCCAACTATTTTGGAAACGCGAATATGGATAGGTTCGATATTTTCCATCCCGAATTGCTCGAACAGGGTCGCTTTAACACACTGCTTGATTTGGGCTTCCACATCTTTCAGGCGGCTGTTTGCCTGCAAATGAATTGCCACTTTCACTCCAACTCTTCTGCTCTTTAAAAAATGATGGCAGGAAGCTTTCTCGACACCTTCCACGTTACTTACCGCATGTTGCATGATGCCTCTAAGCGTGCTTGGTGCGATTTCAATGGTTCCACCTTGTGTCTTGAAAGGAATGATTCCCTGGGTGTTCTTCCTGTATGCATAAATGACCCAGAGGACAATTAAAGCTATTAAGGTTAGAATGCCCACATAGCTCCAGGGCGGCTCGGTAAGGTAGCCCAACAGGCTGCCCAGCTTATTGATTACTTCAGTTAGGGATGACATGGATCAAGTGGGTTTGATTTATTCCGTATCCAATTTTTAGGATAATTCTTCTTCCGAAGTCTCAACTAGGGCATCCTCCCTGCGAATTCCATCAACTATGACATTCACTTTGGAAACATCCTTGTTGGTCATATTCTCGACTTGTTCCCTGACAGCTACTTGAACTGTTTGAGCAACTTTTGCCAGTTGGACACCGAATGTCAGGATTAACTTAACCCCGATGTTATAGGAACCATCACCTTCTTCCTTGATGGTAACCGAAGAGCTTCCGTCTTTGCGACCACCGAACAATCCGGCGATATCATCCTTGATACCACCACTGGCCAATGAAACGACACCGGGTACCTCTTTTGCGGCCATAGCAACAATCTCTGCCACTACTTCCAGATTAATACTGATGCTACCTTCTCCGGATTCTTCCTGAATGGGTTCCAGATTATCGTAAGTGTCTGAACGTGGTTCTTCTTCCATTTCTATAAGGTGATTTAGGGGTTATAATTTTGAATTCTATCGATCTAATTTGGATTGGAAAAGCGTTTTGGGTGTCCGCTGCATAAATTCTTCAATAAATCCTGTTGTGAAGTTACCGCGAACAAATTCGGGATCATTTATAACGGAACGAGCAAAGCTGATGTTGGTGAAGATTCCCCGGATAAGGTATTCGTCCAAAGCCCGGTTCATTCTTGATAAAGCGATTTTCCGGTCTCTTCCGAAGGTGATGACCTTGGCGATCATACTGTCGTAATATTTTGGAACGGTGTAGCCACCATAAATATGGCTATCCACGCGGATTCCGTGGCCGCCGGGTGGGTAGTAGAGGCTGATTTCACCGGGGCTCGGTGCAAAATTCATTCCAGGATTTTCAGCACAAATGCGAACTTCAATGGCATGACCCTTGAGGACAACATCCGATTGACTCATGTTGAGCGGTTCACCTGAAGCAATACGGAGCTGTTCCTTAATCAGGTCCATTCCGGTTACTTCCTCAGTCACGGGATGCTCCACCTGAATTCGGGTGTTCATTTCAATGAAGTAGTAGTTGCGATGCTTATCGACCAGGAATTCGATGGTTCCTGCATTGGTATAGTTGCATGCCTTGGCCGCCTTCACCGCTGCTTTACCCATTTCCTGTCTCATATCCTCGGTCAGGAAAGGCGAGGGGGATTCTTCCACAACTTTCTGGTGGCGACGCTGGATTGAGCAATCCCGTTCACCGAGGTGGATGACGTTACCTTGTTCATCGGCCAGGATCTGGAATTCGATATGCCTCGGGTCCTCAATAAATTTCTCAATATAGACATCTCCGTTGCCAAAGGCTTTTTCGGCCTCAATGCTTGCTGCTGAAAATTCCTTTTTAAAAGTGACCTCATTGTGTGCCAGTCGCATACCACGACCTCCACCACCGGCAACTGCCTTGATGATAACTGGATATCCTAACTGGGCAGCGACCTCAAGTGCCTCATCGGGATCCTTCACTATGCCGTCACTTCCGGGAACCGTCGGGACGCCTGCAGCGCTGACCGTTTCGCGGGCAACAGCCTTGTCTCCCATCTGACGGATTGCCTCAGAGTTCGGGCCAATAAATTTGATTTTACACTCTTCACACTGCTCCGCGAAATCCGGATCTTCCGAGAGAAATCCATATCCAGGGTGAATTGCATCCACATCAGCAATTTCAGCGGCGGCAATAATTCGTTCTGCGCGGAGGTAGGACTCGTTGCTGGGGGCCGGACCGATGCAGATTGCACCATCAGCTAATTGAACATGAAGGGACTGGTCATCTGCTTCAGAATATACCGCAACCGTTTCGATGCCCAGTTCCTTGCAGGCACGGATAATGCGAAGAGCAATCTCGCCACGGTTCGCTATGAGGATTTTTTTAAACATGCTTGGTTGACCTTAGTCGGGCGATTTATTGGAGACGGAACAGGGCCTGGCCATATTCCACATTGTCACCATTTCCGACCAGAACTTCAGCGATCTTCCCTTTTACATCAGCCGTAATTTCATTCATTACTTTCATGGCTTCGATGATACAAACCACACTATCGTCTGTAACACTGTCACCGACAGAAACAAAAGAAGGGCTCTCTGGTGAGGGAGCTGAGAAATAGGTTCCGACCATGGGAGATTTGATCAGCTTGCTTTCGTCGACCGGTGGGCTTGCTGGCTCGGCTGGTGGTGTGTTTTGTTGTGGAGCAGGTGCTGCAACCTGTGTCGCAGTTTGCATCGGGAATGGAGCTGGTGTGGTTGTCTGGTAGATGGTCTGTACTTCATCGCTCTTTCTGCAGATCTTC
>JAUVDD010000205.1 GCA_030595525.1 Puniceicoccales bacterium | reverse complement strand
CATTTTCGCGACCGTCCATTAGCTGGATCTTTTTCTTTAACAAATCAGCGAAGTTATCGCCGTAAATGAAAGTAGTTTCTCCGACCTCGGAGGTGAGCATCCATTCGGTTTGAGCAGATTCGATATGTGCCAGCAAGGCCTCGGCGTTCGCTTTTTCATCCAGAACAATGTCCCGTGTGAGCGCCCGGCAGGCGGCCTTGGTTGCATCGTCTGTTGCCTCGATGTAGCCATGTACGCCCTCGATCCATCCCGCCACGTTGCGTTGTGTGCGGAACCAGCACTGGATACCAACCAGGCGATCATGCATGTGTGAAAAAACGCAGTGAACAGGCGAGTAGGGCTCATTCGCATCACAGCGGGACTTGGCCAGGTCGATGGCGTCCTGAATATGTGGGTATACATTGTCAGTAATGGCATCACGGCAGAGTTTGCCGTATTCTGGTGTACAGAAATCGAAGTTCACCTCGCGCCGGAAGTCCACGCGGACGCGGTTGTTGACGTGTCCAAGGTGGAAATCCTCGTAGTAGGCGCGATCATCTTCACTCAGTGCTTCGAAATTGGGGACAAAGGGGCGTACCTGAATCCGGTACCATGTACTCCACATGGAAAGGATGCTCACTGGTGGCGGATAGGCACGGTATCCATCGTCGGTTGAATTCCAGATTTTGACCAGATTGTCCGCTTCCTCTTCGCCGACCCAAGTCGTTGCCTGATGCTTCAGGAAGGATTGCAGATCCATATCGGGATCATTCTGGAATGCCCTCAGGACTTCCTGGTTGATATTGAAAGGAGCTAACTGTGAAGCCATGGTTCCGGTGAGACCGGCTGCGTGTGAGAAACCCTGCTTGTGGAGAGCTTTCAAGCGCTCAAAGAGAAGCTTCGGGTAAACTGGTGCAAGGACTGGCTCTTGATTCCAGAATGTACCGGGATTGAAGAACAGGTGGGCATTGGATCCCGATGCTTCCACTTCCTCACGGGCTACGCTTTCCTCGTCGGAACATTGATTGAACAAGCCGCAGAAATTAAAATCGGTCGCCCAATCATAGGATGGGTGCTTGTACCCAAGGTCAAAACCCTTGGCCACGAGGGAGTTAACTTCGAGATCAATACCTTCCTCGATGGATTCGCGAAGATAAGGATCCTCGACCCAGAACATTTCGCTCCGCAGAACCGAGAAGAACTTTGGGTTCACGCGCCTGCCGGCATCCCGTAATGTTTTGAGAAAACGAATCATGTTGTGGGCTGCAGCCTTGGCAATGGCATCGTCCCCCTTGAATTCGCGGATGACATAACCGCCTCCATTGCGCCCGACATACAAGGAGCTGGTGTACTCAAAGCCAGCTCCACTGTCGTTTGACCAGACAACCATGTAATCAATGTTTGGTGCCTCAGTGATGACTTTCTCCATCATTTCTGCGTAGTGATCCAGGACGACCGGATGAGCAGTGGTGAGGTTGTATCGTGGGCGGAAACTGCGGAGCGGATGATCGACACGGGCACCGCGCAACATGGGGTAGCGTTCCAGTAACTCATCGGGGACACTGCGTGGTTCAAATGATAGAATGCCGGCGCGCAGGCCGTATTTTTCAGCCAGTTGAGCGGACTTTTTGAGCTTGTTGAGGTTCGCTCGGAGATATTCGAAAGGATAAATTCCCTTGTTCAGCTTGCTGTAGACAAACTGGTCCAAGGCGGCGCAGTAGGTGTAGAATCGATAGAGCAACTCATCTGGAGCAGCCTGTTCGTAGGGGAATGTGGCGGCCAATCCGTTCACTTCCACGTGGGTGAATCCAAGGCGCGCCATTTCCCGGATATGCTCTTCCGGATCGAATCCCTTGGCTGTACGGGCGTGATTATTAAGAAGGGAATCATAGGCCGGGCGGAGATGCTTGAAGGCTGCCTTGAGGACTTTGCCTTCGTTGAAATCCGCATCATCCTGAGTGTACCAGTCATCAATCAACTGGCTCGCCAGACGGTAAAGGAACCATGTGTGCGAAGCGTATAATTCGATGTTCCCGTTCTGTATGCGAACGAAGCGCCATTCAGTATCCGGCTCTACCGGGATGCCCAGTTCAGACGCTTCCTCGCTGCTGAGAACTGCCAGTTTCAGGGAGCCATTACTGGCTGCCGGATCGGTTGAGATAGTGGCTTCTGCAGCTGCAAACGGGAGCAGGAAGTCCGCCGCCGTTTTTTCGACAGAGATGTCCGGGTGAAGGATCGTGATCGTTTTGATTTCCGAAAGGATGCTTTTTACTATCATGTGATTTTAGTTGTTAAAGGATTGGTGAATTTGGTGCCTGCCAGATGACAGTGATTGGAAAGTTGTGGGTTTGGAATCGGGTCCCGGCCAAAGGATTTCAACAAGTTCAGCCTTGCTGGCATTTCCCAGACCAAAATGGACAGAAATCATGTGTTGTTTACCGGAGTGCCCATAGGGTCCGAGGACCTGGCGAATTTGAGTCACGGGTGGCGTTGATGGATCCCCATCCAAATCTGCGGTGACTCGGACAATTGTGCCATAAGCATCCCTGGTCACTCCCTGGGCGGGATCACCGGTCAGGTGCAGGATAAGTGAGGCGCTATTGTCGCCGGATTCGTTTTTGAAAAGCCTGATACTGGGAAGTGGTTTATTATCTTCCTCATCAGTCGATTGAATTACGCCCGTCTTGAGAGCAGCGGCAATTTTTTGTTCGGCAGGTAAGCGGTTGAAGCTTTGACCGATGAGCAGATCAAGATCACCGTCCCCATCAATATCCCCTAGAGATGGCATGCCTGCCCCAATATGGTCGACGCCGAGCTGCCTTGTTACATCGAGAAATTGCCCATCGCTTTGCTGAAAGTATAAACGCAGTCGTTCATCATGGGGTGGGGGATCGGGATAATCCGAGGAACAGAGGATCAGATCCAGTCTGCCATCGTTATTTAAATCAGCCAGCTCCGTGTAGATGTCTCCCTGGTTGTACTGCGTGTGGACGGGTTGCAAGGGTTCACCCTCCGGCGGTAATTCCGGGATGCGATCTACGTTGAGGTGATCCGGACTGATGAAATCCAGTTTTCCGGTTTCCTTTAGTTGGTTGACCAGAAATCTGGAACGATCGGACGAATCGCCCGCCCAGGAGTGGATGATGGTGCTCAGGAAAAGATCAAAGTCACCGTCATTATCGATGTCACCAATGGCTGAATCGAAAGTGTTTCCGTTTGCTCGGAACGGCGGCTCATCCGGACGCTTTGAGCGTGGGCGATCTTCCGCATGCTGAGTTGGCCAGACAGGATGCTTGCCATGGCGAATGTCGTCGCCGTCCACATGTGTCTGAATGGCGATGTTGTCTCCCTGAAGTTGCCTTGTAAGGTCCTCTGCGCGAGCCCTGTTATCCTGCAAGGCAGGGGGAGGCGGCAGGTCGTAGCCGGGGGGATTGCGTAAGGGGCCACGAATATTGAGCCGATAGAGCCGGTTCCAGCGGCGGCCGTAGTTCATTTCCAGAAGCATCGGAAGGCCATCTTCCAGGATGGGCATGGCCACACCATAAGTGGGTCGGCCTCCCAAATCCTTATCGAATGAAGTGTTCCGGTTCTCATCGGGAATTGACCAGCGTGCGAATTGTGGGATTTGGCATTCATCGTGGTATTGGAGCAACAAATCGTTCGCGAATGCCTCATATCCGCTGAAATACTTTTCATACCAATTACCGATGAACAAGTCCGGCAAGCCATCCTGGTTCACGTCTCCGACGGCAATGGCCCGTGTTGTAGCAAGCTGTGCGGTTGTCACAGTATTGGGTTTCGAAAAGCTACCATCACCATTGCCAGGGAGCCAGGCGGTACGAGAGCCGGAGAAAACGGAGTCTGCCCGGCACCCCTTGCCATGACGGTAAACCGTATCCATGGGGGAAGAAACGGCGGGCGCTGCTGCTGGGCAGTAACCGGGACCTTCTGCAAGGACAAGAAACAGGGCATCTACGCCTTCAAGCTGGACTCCTGCGAGAGTTGCGAGTTTTACAAGCAGGTCCACAAGGAAGAAAGAG
>JAUVDD010000163.1 GCA_030595525.1 Puniceicoccales bacterium | reverse complement strand
AACAGCTTGTCGGTTTCCTCGATTACCGGCTCAATATCATTGATGACCTTCAGCACATTGCCCAGCCAGCCTTCCGGAATATCTCGGGCTAAGCCACCGATACGTGTGTAGCTGGTGGTGAAACGGGCGCCCGTCAACTGTTCCATCAGGTTGTAAAGCTTATCCCGTACAGTGAAAGTGTACATGAAAACGGTCAGGGCACCGCAGTCCATTCCATATACTCCCACCCCGACGAGGTGACTTTGCAAACGGGCGAGTTCGCAACAGAGCAAGCGGATAGCTTGACAACGCTCAGGCATTTCCAGACCCGCCAGCTTTTCAACAGCCAGGGTGAAAGTGACGTTGTTATGCACAGGACCAATGTAATCCAGTCGATCCGTGTAAGGGATGAACTGGTTGTAGGTCATGTTTTCGGCGATTTTCTCGCTTCCCCGGTGAAGGTATCCTATCACCGGATCGCACTTTGTGACGGTTTCACCATCCAACTCGACCACCATCCGCAACACGCCGTGAGTGGCGGGGTGCGAGGGGCCGATGTTGATCATCATCTTGTCACCGTGAAATTCCTGATCAGCCTCCGCTGCCTGGGAACCGACATCTCCAATACTGACTTCCTTGATTGCCATGGGAAATTCCTTTTATTGACCCTCTTCAAGATCCCCTGGGATATCCGTTGTGGATTCAGGGGACTCGGTCTTTTCGTTGTGCTCGTTCCAGGACTCATCGGCGCCCCGCGGCTCGCGATCCAGTATTGAGCCAGATTGTGAAGCATGGAAGGGACCTCCCGCCATTGGTGCAGCCTTTACCCTAGCTCCGGTTTGTTCCATTAATTCCTCCGAAGGAAAATCGACTTCTATGCCGGCCAACGGGAAATCCTTGCGAAGAGGATGATACGGGTAGCTGTCCCACATCAGGATGCGGCGCAGATCCGGATGACCATCAAACTGGATTCCAAACAGATCGAAAGCTTCCCGTTCATGCCAATCCGCCGTTCCCCAGAGGGATACCACGCTCGCACAAATGGGATCAGTGACGCCACTGCAGGGAGTTACCACTCGAATATACTCATGGCGCTGCGTTGAGAACAGGTTGTAAACGACCTCAAAGCGGGGCTCCACATCGAGATGATCGATGGCGGTCAAATCACATAGGAAATCGAATCCCTGTTCTTCCTTCAAATAGGTAAGAACTTCAAGAACCTTGCCCTGCGGACAATTAACGGCCGGATTATCGGCACTGGAGCGTTCTGTCAGGTCGGGATGCGCCTCAAGAATTGGTTGAATTTGCGCTGTCATTTTCCTGCTTACTTTTTCTGGAAAGAGAGATCTCGTACTGGACGGTTTTTAAACACGCCACCCAAAGACTTTTCCCGGTTAATCTTTTCCTGCAGTTGCATCATCCCATCCAGCAAAGCTTCCGGGCGGGGTGGACAGCCTGAAATGTAGACATCAACGGGAACAATTCGGTCAACACCCTGCAATGCGGCGTAAGAGCGATACATGCCTCCGGAAGAAGCACAGGCTCCCATGGCCACGACCCATTTTGGCTCCGCCATCTGGTCGTAAATCCGTCGGACCACTTGGGCCATCTTGTAAGTGACCGTTCCGGCAACGATCATACAGTCACTTTGACGGGGGGAAAAGCGCATCACTTCCATCCCAAAACGGGAAATATCGAAGCGGGATCCACCAGCGGCCATCAATTCAATGGCACAACATGCCAATCCCATCGGCATTGGCCAGACGGAATGGCGGCGAACCCAGTTAATGACGGCGTCAGCGCGAGAGACGATTACCTCGCCCTCGACCTTGCTGTTATAGCCGAAATCTGTGGTTGCAGTCATGATTTTACTCCTGAATTTAGTTCAGATTTTAGGCACCGTGCAGATGCTAATCGTTAATGGCAAGCTTGTATGAAATTTGGCGCAATTTCACCTCAGCCTAAAGTGTTATCCCGACTATAAAATCCCTTTTTCCATTCGCAAATGCGGGATTCCCACTTCCGTGAATTTATCACCAACACCCGTATAGCCTAGCTTTGCATAGAATCCGATCGCAGTTCCACGGGCATTAAGGAAAATCCGCTTGATGCGGCCCTCCTTTGACAAAATTTCTTCCACCCCGGTCATGATAAGTTTGCCGTACCCGCTTCCTTGCAATTTGTCCAAAACCGCCATCTGGCGAATCTGAACCAGCTCATTCGTGTGGGGAACCATCATCAAGCAGGCTATCATCTCATCATTCTTCAGTATCCCGAAATGCCGGTACCCTGGCTCCTTCTGCAAATCCGCCTCCGAGTGCTCTAGCCCGATTGGTTTCCGTAGCATTTCATCCCGGAGTACCAACATCTCCTGATACAAATTCGATCCAAATTCGATTTCTATTAGTTTCATGACAGATAAAAATAAAACGGCCTCGCTCCCATAAGGAAACGAGGCCGTGAAAAATTGCTAGCAAAACCGATTAGTCTTCGCTGGTTGCTGCATCGAGGATGTCGCCAAGACTGGTCAGCTCATTGCTGCCCAAGTTGTCGAATGCGGCTGTTTCAGCGGCCAATTCCTTTTCGTCGTACTCGGCAGCCTTGACACTCAGGCCAATGCGGCGTTCGTCACGGTCGATCTTGATGACACGGGCATTGATTTCATCGCCCGAATTGAGGACGTCCTTGACCTTCTCAATGCGGTCTTCGCTGATCTGACTGATGTGTACGAGTCCGTCGATGCCTTCCTTGAGCTCAACAAATGCACCGTAGCTGGTGGTCTTGCTGACCTTACCGGTAACGAGGTCACCAATCTTGAAGTGCGTGTCGATTTCGTCCCATGGATCGTTGGCCAGCTGCTTCATGCCGAGGCTGATGCGCTGCTGTTCCGGATCCACATCGAGAACGATCGCGTCAATCTCGTCAGCCTTCTTCACCATTTCGGAAGGATGATTGATCTTACGCGTCCAGGACATGTCGGATACGTGGACCATACCGTCGATACCTTCTTCCAGTTCGACGAATGCGCCGTAGCTGGTGAGGTTGCGGACCTTGCCGCTGACACGGGCGCCAACTGGGTAGTTGTGGCGGACCATATCCCACGGATTCGGGTCGAGTTGACGCACGGAGAGGCTGATTTTCTGTTCATCCTTCTGGATTCCGAGAACAACGGCTTCGATTTCGTCACCAACCTTGAGTACTTCACCCGGCTTGTTGATGCGCTTGACCCAGGACAGTTCGGTAACGTGAACGAGGCCTTCCACACCTTCTTCCAATTCGACGAATGCGCCGTATGGAACCAGGTTGACAACCTTACCACGGACACGGGCATTAACCGGATAACGGTTTTCGATGCCTTCCCATGGATTGTCGGTGGTCTGCTTGAGACCGAGGGAAACACGCTCGCGATCACGATCAACTTCAATGATCATGACGTCGATTTCTTCACCCACCTTGAGCATTTCGCTCGGATGGCTGATGCGACCCCAGCTCATGTCGGTGATGTGGAGCAAGCCGTCCAGACCGTCCAAGTCAACGAATGCACCGTAATCGGTGATATTCTTAACAGTACCACGACAAACATCTCCCGGCTTGATGTTGGTGAGCAGCGAGCGGCGCTTTTCGAGGCGCTGTTCTTCAATCAGCTCACGGCGGGATATAACGATGTTTTTCCGTTCCGTGTTAATCTTGAGGACTTTAAAGTCGTAAGTTTGACCAACATACTGGTCCAGGTTCTTCGGCGGCTGGATATCGATCTGGGAAGCCGGCAGGAACGCGTCCACACCAACATTAACCACGAGACCACCCTTGACCTTTGAACGGACACGTCCACTGAGAACGGAACCTTCATCACACTGTGAGAGGATATTTTCCCAGTTTTTCTTCTGTTGGGCCTTGTCGTAAGACACCACCGGATTGCCATCGCGATCTTCCAAGCGCTCGAGGAATACCTCGATCTCTTCACCGACTTGCAATTCGCCGGTGTCCAGGAATTCGTACGCGGGGACAACCCCTTCTGCTTTGGCACCGATATCCAAAATGACGTCGTTGTCACGGATTTCAGTGATGATGCCGTTAATAATCGAGCCTTCTATCAGACTCTCGAACTGGCTTTGAGCCAGTAGTTCTTCCATTACGGATGACATATGTTGTTACTACTCCTATGTATCGGTCCGCCCGGTTGGAGAATCCGACGGACAGGTTGAGGTTTCTGTTGTTCCATCCAAACACCCTCGTTGGCATCTGGAAAAGCCCGCGAACGTTTCAAAGCAGGTCGCCCTTGGCAAGCGTTTTCTTGGATTTATTCCCTCCGATAATCAACTCCCGATCGGATAACCATGGTCGTCGACAAAATATATGTGTGATCCGCCCGGTTTCCCAGACCTCTTTCCTCCGGACGGGCAAGCCCGCCCGGGTGGCTTACCAAAAGATCTACCACGACAAGAAGCACACTCGCTTCCACGCCATGGGGAGACACCTCGCCACTCAATCAATGCAACCAATGATTACCACGCCAAGGGGCTCGCCCCCTTGGCTGGTTCAGGCCTGCAATCCAAGGCTTGCCCCCTCACCTCCACCACCACCCGGCTTGCCCGGGTGGAGTGCCAGGTCACCATCCAATCCTCCTGATTGCTCCAATTGAGTATTCAGAGAAGGTCCCCGCATAAACTTCATCCGAATACATGAGAAATCCAGCTCTGGTATTCAATCGTTG
>JAUVDD010000258.1 GCA_030595525.1 Puniceicoccales bacterium | reverse complement strand
GAGAGACGCAGTAATCCTGTTTCTCGGGGTCCTCGCAGCCTCATGGCTATTGGATGGAATTCAGTACGAGTCCACACCCACTCTGCTCATCGTGGCACTCGTTCTGGCTTTAATGAACATGGTTGTTAAGCCCATAATTGTGCTGTTCACATTGCCTTTTGTGATCTTCACACTGGGGTTTGGTATACTGTTGATCAATGCCGTCCTCCTTTACATGGCGGGTGCCTTGGTACCAGGCTATGAAGTGCTCACTTTCGGAACCGCGTTCCTCGGCGCACTTATTATCAGTGTCATTTCGGTACTGGTGAACATCGTCCTGGCACCAAAATCGAATAATGGTATTAGCATGAGCTGGTCAGTCAACAGACGGGGCGATATCAGCCGCTCACGTAAGTCTATCAAAAACAAGGACGCGATCGACGTTTAATTTTTAAAAAGACCAGGGACGAGAGACCAGGGACGAGGGAACCAAGAACCCCTTGTCCCTAGTCCCTGGTCTCTCGTCCCTGGTCCCTTGTCCCTAGTCCCTTGTCCTTCTTCAGCTTACGCCAGTGCTCCAGCCGTTCCTTGATGCGGGTTTCCAGACCGGCATCCTTGGGATGATAAAAGACTTCCGGTGATTCCATGTATTCCTGTCCCGTAACCGCGTCGGAATATTCATGGTTGTATTTGTATCCTTTTCCCTGTCCGAGAGATTTATTCAGCTTGGTATGGGAATCCTTTAGCCAGAGCGGAACGGACTGCATCCCATTCTCACGAATGGATCTGCTGGCCGCACCGATGGCCATGGTGGTTGAATTACTTTTCGGGCTAGTCGCCAGAAAAACCACAACATGCGCCAGGTTCAGTTGACACTCCGGTAGCCCCACAAACTCACAGGCCTGCTGACAGGAAACTGCCAACGGCAAGGCACGCGAATCCGCCAAGCCCACGTCCTCAGACGCGAAAATGATCATCCTGCGGGCAATAAATCTCGGGTCTTCACCACCTGCCAACATCTTGGCCATCCAGTAAAGGGCAGCATCGGGATCGCCCCCTCGCATACTTTTAATGAAAGCCGATGCAGTATCATAATGCTCATCTTCATTGGCATCATACCGAATCTGACGCTCCGATGCGAAAATCCGTATATCATCTTCACCAATTGCCTGCCCCTTGGGCAGACTGAGCACGAGCGTTTCAAGGGCATTCAAGGCACGGCGTAAGTCACCATCGCTGAGCTTTGCCAAGGCCAGCAAAACATCTTCACTTGCGGTCATTCCCATAGCACCCAAACCCCGGGCATCATCATCCAAAGCCGCTTGAAGAACCCTTGCTATGGCCTCCTCGGGAATCGGTTCGAGTTTAAACAAATGACTCCGGCTAAGCAGGGGCGAATTGACATAGAATCCCGGATTATGAGTCGTCGCACCAATTAAACGGATATGTCCCGCCTCCACATCGGGCAGAAGTAAATCCTGCTGTGCCTTGTTGAAACGGTGGATCTCATCGATAAAAACAATTGTCCGGTCCTCTGGACGATGGCGGGCCAATCGCAGGATATCCCGCATCTCCGCCGTATTGGAGAGCACGGCATTGACCTGTACGAAGCGGCTTCCGGTCTCATCGGCGATCGCCTGCGCCAACGAAGTCTTTCCCGTTCCCGGGGGACCATAAAAAATGATGCTTCCAAAGCGATCTGTCCTGACCAAACGAGGTAGCAGGCAATCCTCACCTAGGATATGCGCCTGTCCCACGACTTCCGACAACCCACGTGGACGCATCCGGGCAGCCAGCGGACGATATCCCTGGTGGTCTCCGGGTGGCTCGCTCGATGATTTGGGTCGCTCTGTAAAGAACTCTTTCTGGTCAGAATTAGGCATTCTTTCGTGCAGTGTTTTCCCTTAGTCGCTTGCTTGCAAGCCGCTATTCGAACAACCTGTTACTTCTGTCGGGGCATGCATTGGAGTTCGTTCAAGTCATCCATGCCTAAAAACAAATCCGTCACACCACCGCATCGTCCCCCGCTCTGTGCCGCCTCCCCGGTATTGTGGAGCCTGCTTCCGCTTATCCTTGGCATTGTATCAGCGAATGCAGGCACCGTTCCGGCAATAATCTCAATCCTGCTAGTATTCAGTGCCATCAAATACACGCCCATTCATCCCAAGCGTTGGACGGTGGTCATCAGCTTATTCATTGGGGCATGTGCTCAGTGGTTTTCTTACAACCCCCCTCATCCTGTCTGGCAAAAGCTTCCTCCAAGGGAAGCGATTGTCCTCCTGGAAATTGATGAGCTCTTCAACGCACGGAAACCTGGCAGGGTTTCCGGTATCGGAAAAATACTACAAACGGACATTCCCTCCGACACCGTCTCGGGAACCCGGGTATCTTTCTATCTGGAGACTGATCAAGCTATCAACAATCCTCCATCACGGGGACAATTGATACTCTGTCAGGCGGTGCTAACCTATCTTCCCTTTCTGGAAGAACAGGATGACTTTCATGACTATTTAATGAGTCGTGATATTTTCACTACAATGAACCGGGGCAAGATCTTACATACCCTTTCCTTTCCTCCGACAATTGAGAATTTCAGGCTCAAGCAATTTCGCTTCAACCAGGAGATCCTCCTCTCCGGCAGCGATAATCCTGATTCTTTCGGCAACGTCCTCGCCAGCATGTTGCTGGGGAATCGTTCTTTGTTAAGTGATGAAAGAATCGATCTCTATCGGCGATCGGGTACATATCATCTCTTTGCCGTGAGCGGACTTCATGTCGGCAGCGTGGCGATTTGCCTGACCGGACTATTCCGTGTTCTTCGCATCGCTAACCGTTGGATTCCTCCACCCGTGCTTATTGCAACATGGTACTATGTGTGGTTGACCGGATCCAGTCCATCGGCGGTACGGGCAGGAATTATGATCACTTCCCTGATGCTGGGTCGCTTTCTCATGCGACAACCCCATCTTTTTCCTACTTTGGCTTTCTCAGCATGGATCGTGCTTCTGATCTATCCAGACCAGCTCAATAATCTCGGATTTCAGCTATCGTATGCGGTCGTTGGTGCAATCATCCTGATAGGCCTCCCGACTTCATCTGCCATTTGCAACAGGATCAGTGCGAAACTCATCACACAGACTCCAACCCCGTTGTGGCGACGCTGGCTAAATAAGTTGATTCTTGGCACCGTGGATCTCAGTTGCATCTCAATGAGTGCCGGAATAGTCAGCATGCCTCTGATCATGGAATATTTCAATTTGTTCACACCGGGAGGAGTTATCATCGGGATCCTCCTTAATCCAATCTCCACAATCGTCATCATGACAGGGTGCCTGACGATGTGTATTGGTCCGGTCTCACCCTGGTTGGCGAGCCATGTTGCCCGAGCAACATGGCCACTTATCCGGTTAATCGAACAGCTCCTGCAAGCCTGCATCGAGATCCCCGGTGCTTATTCCGAAAGGGAATGGATGTGGCCTCACACAGGAACATTCCTCGTCGTTTGCACACTGGTTGCAGCATGGATTCTGCAATATATCCGACAGAATTACAGAGACTTTCCCAACAGTACC
>JAUVDD010000210.1 GCA_030595525.1 Puniceicoccales bacterium | reverse complement strand
GCCTGGTACAAGGCCTCTGTAGAACTCGAAGAAGTATCCAAAATCATCGGAATGGAACATCTGGATGCTGTCGCCAAATCCGGACGAGGCGCCCTTTTGATAAGCGCACATTTTACCTCAATGGAAATTTGTGGACGCATATTGCTACACCAACGCAAATTCAGTTGTTTATACAGGAAGCCTGACCAACCGGTCATCGCCAGAGAAATGACACGCGCCAGGATGTCGGAGATGAAGAGCGTCATTCACATGGAAGAGGTGAATGATCTCATCCGGGCACTTCGCGAAGGTGAGATGGTCTGGTACGCACCCGACCAGGGAAAAAAGATCAAGTACAGCGAAGTTTTGCCGTTTTTCGGGGTACCGGCAGTGACCAACACCGCCACAGGACGCATTGCCCGGATGGGTAAGGCCGCACTGGTGCCTTATGTGGGATACCGTCTTGAAGATGGAACCTATCGGATAGAGATTTTCCCGGAAATAACAGATATACCTACCAAGGATGCTTCCGCCGACGCTGTAAAATTGAACAAACTGATCGAGAGCCTGATCCAAAAGGCACCGGACCAATACTTTTGGTTGCACAAGCGATTCAAGCGCCGCGGCCCTGGATATGAGGATGTTTACGCCAAATAAGGCGTCTTAAATGAAGATTTGTAAATGTGGGCAGCAGTCGCTACCTAATGAATAACACAATGGATTATTCCCGATACTTTTCCATAGCTCGTCAGAACTACAAGTTGTTCCTGGTGGGAATGAGTGCAGGTGCCGTAGCAGGACTGGCCAGCGGTTTTGGAGTGCCCTTCTTCATTCAAAAGGTTTTTAAGAATATTTTCGAGGATACCGGAAATGAATACGCGTTCTCTTACCTGATATTGGTTTCATCACTACTTCCGGTGATTTTCATCGTTCGAGGAATTGCCAGCTACATTAACCAGTATTTTCTGCAATGGGCGATTCAGAACATTCTCATGGAAATTCGGCATCGGCTGTTTGAAAAGCTGCAGCGCCTCCCCATTAGTTTTTTCGAACGTCGTAGCTCGGGAGACCTGATGGCGAAATTGGTCGGTGACACAATCCAGATTCAGGAAGCCATTCTGTTGGTTGCCCGTGACGCATTCATTCAGCCCTTCACATTCATGGCTGGGTTGGGCTATTTGATCTATCTGGCAGCCTCCCAACAGCAAGTGGGATTTCTGCTCCTGATAGTTGTCATTGCCCCATTGATGATTTTTCCCATTCGATACGTGGGACGCCATCTGAAGTATCGCTCCCGTTCACTCCAGGAAACCCTCGGTGAATTGTCGGACGTCATGGCCGAAAACCTTCGTGGTGTGGTCGAGGTTCGTTCATTCAACATGCAGGATAGTGAACGGAATCGCTTCGATGATAAGCTCAGGAAGTACAATCGGTTCGCCATGAAAATGGCAAAGTACTACCACATGACCCAACCTTTCATGGAACTGCTGGCAGTGACCATGGTATCGATTGCATTCCTTTATTCCTACCAAAAGGGTGTGGGATTCTCGGCCTTTGCGGCGATGGGCGCGGCACTGTTCTTCACTGTCGATTCCCTCAAGCGGATGGCCAAGATGTTCAATGGCCTGCAACGAGCCAGCGGATCCTTCGAGCGCATTGAAACCGTCCTTGATGAAGAGGAATCTGTCCAGGACGTTGAAAATCCAATCATACTCGAGAATCCGGAGGGCAACCTTGTTGTCGACAAGCTCAAGTTCAGCTACATGGACAATGCCGAAGAACCTGATCTGGAGGTGGATTATCTTGAAATCCCAATCGGGACCACTTGTGCGCTGGTTGGTCCAAGTGGTGCAGGAAAGTCTACCCTCGCAAAGCTTTTTCAACGATTCTACGACCCGCAGGACGGGCAGATCCTTTTCGACAATACCGATATCCGGTCTATCAAAAAATCAAACCTCCGGGAATCAATCGCCTTCGTGCCCCAATCGCCGGTCCTGTTTAACGGTACCGTAAAGGAGAATATTCTTCTGGCCCGACCCGGCGCCAGCGACGATGAAGTGAAAGCCGCTGCCCGCAAGGCCCATGCAGAAGAATTCATTCTTTCATTGCCGGAAGGATACGATTCCATCGTCGGGGAAAACGCGGTTCGCCTGAGCGGAGGTCAACGTCAACGTCTGGCATTGGCCAGAGCCTTTCTCAAGGATGCTCCTATCTTGATTCTTGATGAGGCCACCTCGGCACTCGACTCGGAAAGTGAGGAGAAAATCCAGCAAGCATTGTCGGAACTTCCCGAAAACCGGACTTTGCTGATTATTGCCCACCGATTCGCCACCATCCGTATGGCGAAGCGTATTCTTCTCTTCGATAAAGGGAAAATCCGCTGTCAGGGCGATTTCCCCACCCTATTGCAGGACGACCTGTTCCGTCGATTATACGAGGTACAGGTCGCCAATATTTCTGCGAGTGAATTCTAGGACGAACTCATTCCTCTTTTTGAATCACTACTTTGCTGCGGGAATATCTTTTACTTCCTTGTTGATGAATTCAACGCGAATCACTTCTTCCACACCCGGGTAATGTAACTTGGTGTGAAGAGTTTCCGGATAATCCAAATCATAGATCGTAGCACTGGTACGCCAGACGCCCCACCGCGGGGAATAGATGAATACCTTTGTTCCAATGTTAAAAAGCAAACCTCTGGAACGCGCGTTGATGTCCCAGAAAAGGAAGCCCTTTTCGTAGTGGAAACGGACGCGCTGGGTCCAACGTGGTTTTAAAAGTACTGCCGCCTGGTCAATGTAGTCCTCGTACTCGGTGATTCCCTTGATGAAGGAATCCCATGTGAACTGAGACTTACCAACGTTTTTGGCTTCACCATATTGTGATGCCGTGCCAGCGCCTTGATTTGGCATTTCACTGTATTCGTAAATCAACCGCACCAAATCCTTTGGATCCCTGTCCTTGTGGGAACTAAGGAAGCCCTCGATTCTGCCAGCTGGAATAAAAATGGTTTCGATGATTTCCTGACCGAATGAGTCAGGGTCTGTCGGATCGTCCAATTCGTAAAGGTAGTACTCTTCTTCCCACTCAGGAAAAGCAATCTCCACCCAATTTGCAGCGAACCTGTAAAGCACTTCAGGATTCTTGCGATCCTCATACTGGATTGGCACCAGGAACCGCTGGTTGTAGGACATTTGAGGAGTGGGATCATACCCGTACATTTTATCGTTGTAGTAGTAAAGGCAGAGCCACTTCAGCCATGGGCGTTCCTCGCCGTCGATGACTGGCATATATAACATGCCTGACCACTTAACGCTGCCGGGAACTTGAGTTTCACGATATCGGTCCATGAACTCTAGAGCCAGGACCAAGTCACCATGAGGAAGGGCCGGCACATCGTAATAACTCATTTCCGGTGAGTCCTCTGCAAATGTCGGGGCAAAGTCAGTCGGGCTGTAGAGGACTTCCACTTCATCCAGATCAAACAGCGGAAGCTGATCTTCCGCTATAACGTTCTGCTGTCCCCAAGCTGAGCAGATGGAAAACAGGGCAAAAATAACAAAAATGACCTTCGGCCAAACAAAGGTGCAGTGGGTATTGGTTATTTTCTTCATAATTTTGAATTTGGATAAATAAAAAGGGCCTAAGATGCGTCGAACTTTTGGAAGTCGTTCAGAAATTGCAATTGTTAACGATTTAGATGACAATAAATTCATTCAAAATCCAATAAATATCATGAAAACCAAATATATCGTTCCTATTTTATTTGTAGCATTGGCCTTTGCCACCGGTTGCCAAACCACCCGTCAGGGCAGTAAGACCTACACCCGTAACGAGGCTCAACGGCCATTGATTGTCACTTATGGAACTGTTCGTTCGATTGCTGATGTCACCATTGAAGCCGAGGAATCCGGTGCTGGTGC
>JAUVDD010000268.1 GCA_030595525.1 Puniceicoccales bacterium | reverse complement strand
GTGAATCCCGCTGGTCGAGAGTATTCGGAAAAATTCCTGAAAGAGAGAATTGCTGGCATTAGCAACAAGGATTATGCCGCCAATTTCGAGGATTTCCTGATGCAACATCCTGAGGGAAAACCTTTCTGCTTCTGGCTGGGGACACATGAACCGCACAGGGGATACAAGAAGGATGCGGGCATTGCCTCAGGCACGGATCCAAGCAAGGTTATCGTGCCAGCCCATTTGCCTGACAATGAAGTAGTTCGTAACGATATCCTTGATTACTATATGGAGGTTGAGCACTACGACCGGATGGTTGAGCGTGCCATTGAGTCTCTTGAAAAACGTGGACTGATGGAGAATACGATTGTTGTGATGACCAGTGATCACGGCATGCCATTCCCCCGTGCCAAAGCCAGCCTTTACGATTCGGGATCACGGGTTCCGCTGGCGATCAAGTGGGTGGATGGGATCAGAAAACCTGGGCGTGCGGTGCATTCATTTGTTAACCTGAGCGACTTGGCACCAACATTCCTTGAAGCAGCGGGATTAACGCCTCCAGATATGATGAATGCTCATAGCATGTTGGATATCTTTGCAAATGAGGAAACCCGGAATCGTTCAGCAGCCTATATTGCAATGGAACGGCATGATGGCTGCCGAGAAGGAGGCAAAGGCTATCCTTGCCGGGCTATCCGCACCAAAGATTATTTGTATATACTCAATTTTGAACCGAGTCGCTGGCCGTCAGGATCTCCTGATGCATCGGTTTGTGCCCGTGCAATTCCGTATGGGGAAATTGATTCGTCACCAACTAAAAAGGTGATGATGGAAAACAGGAATTTACCCGGTATGGACAATCTGGCTGAACTGGCCTTTGGTATGCGACCGGCTGATGAGCTATACGATCTCAAAAAGGATCCTGGACAGTTGAATAATGTGGCTGGTAACCCGGAGTATAAATCGGTACTTGAGCAGTTGAAATCACAGTTGATGAGCGAACTGGAATCAACTCGCGATCCACGGGTTGTTGGCGGGCCTGTGTTGTGGGATTATTATCCTTATTATGGTGCGATGAAGAACAAAAACTGGGAGGTAGATCCCATCCCGGAAAATATTTAATTAAAAACGTTAAAACATGAAAAGTGGACAAATATTGAAGGTGGTTCTGTTGGTAATCTTTCTCCCAATGGGGATTTCTTCGGCTGCCATGGCAGGAGTCGTTGGTGATCCGGATCTGATGTATCCGGAAGTCCGCTACAATAAAGGGAATATGCAAATTCCCCGCTCAGAATACAGCGAGAAGTTGCAGGGCTTCTGGCTGGGACAATGCATTGCCAATTGGACAGGCTTGCGAACGGAGATGCAGAGACGCAAACCGCCGTTCTTCACCGATGATGACTGGGGTACTAAAAAGGGCCGATTTCTGAATAAAACAATTGGGAAGGAACCCCAGATGATTGAGTTTGTCCTTGTCGAAAAAGGCGAAGTCTGGGGTGCTGATGACGACACGGACATCGAATACATTTATCAGGATGCACTGGATGTAAATAATACGAGTATGCTCTCTCCAAAGCAAATTCGTGATGCCTGGCTGGGTCATATAAAAGCTGAGGAACAGAACTATCTATGGGTGTCCAACCAGCGGGCATTGGAGTTGATGCTGGATGGGTTTTCCCCGCCAGCAACCAGCCTGCCGGTTAATAATAAGGATTACAACATGATCGATGCCCAGTTGACGACTGAGATATTTGGTCTCTTTGCACCAGGACGCCCGGATGTGGCCTTGGATATGGCACATCTACCAATCCGAACAACCGCCTACAGGGAAGCAGAATGGATTTCCGAGTTCTACGTCATTATGCATTCACTGGCATCAAGTGTGGACAATAACCAGTCTGCGAAGGACCAAATCTTCTGGTTGGCTGAACAAGCCCGCAGGCGATTACCAAACAATTCTTATCCGGCAAAGATGTACGATTTCATCAAGAAGGAATATGAAAATAATCCGGACAAGGATAACTGGGAACTGACACGGGACAGATTCAGTGATCGTTATTCTGGTGTTGGGACAGATGGATATAAATACGCCCGTCCTGCTGATGCTGGAATTAATTTTGGAGCCAGTTTGGTTAGCCTGTTTTACGGTGAAGGTGATTTTAAGCGAACCGTTCAGATTGGTGCCCTCTGTGGCTGGGATTCGGATAATCCGACCGCAACGTGGGGTGGACTGATTGGATTCATGCTTGGGCGTTCAGGCGTGGATAAGGCGTTTCCTGAAAAGAAGCTCTCTGGCCTGTATAACATTAGTCGTACGCGGATCAATTTCCCCGACCGTACTCCAGATCTGCCAGGAGACGACACATTCAAGCTGATGGCCGACCGCGGAATTCAAGTCATCGACAGAGTGGTGGAAGAGGAAATGGGCGGCAGTGTGGACTTGGAAAACGGGATCTGGATTATTCCAAATAATTAATCGGCATTGCTGACAAAAGCAATGTGCCGGCTATCTGGTGACCACGAAGGAACGTTGATGGTTCCCTGGCCACCGTACAGGTAGGCGATGACTCGTGACTCCATTGTCTCAAGCGACATCAATCGTAACATGACACGCTTGTATGACGGATGTGAGTCTTTCCTGATTGTGGTTGGGAAGGTTATATAAACCATCCATTTTCCATCAGGGGAAATGTGCGGGAACCAGTCGTTATATTTGTCGAAGGTCAGTTGCTCTTGCCCGGATCCATCAGGACGCATGCGCCAGATCTGCATCGGGCCGGTCTGGCTGCCATTGTAATAGATCCACTTTCCAGCGGGACCGTATTCCGGGCCATCCACATGGTTGTCCTTGAAGAAAGTAAGTTGAGTTTCCTTAGCCGTATGGATGTTGGCTTGGAATATGTTAAACGGATGACTGCTATCCCGCTTGGCAACATATACCACATCCTTGTTGTTGGGCGACCAACCGTGCCAGTAGGAGGGCACATCCTCGGTGATAAGTTTTGGCTCGCCACCTTTCAGTGGCACAACATAAACCGCTGAACCATTCCCTTTAACCGGATCTTGTCGCCGGGCGCTGATAGCGATCGTTTTTCCATCGAATGAGATGCCATGATCGTTGTTAATGCCATCAACGGAACCCGTATTGAGGAGGGTTGGCTCACCGCCTTTGACCGGAATTGTGTAGAGGTGGCCTCCCATATTAAAAAGCAGTTTCTTCTTATTCGGCATCCAGTTTGGTGCTTCGAATTTTTCTTTATTCTCCCAGATTACACGGCGTTCCCCGGTGAAAACATCCATTGTTTCCATGCGACAGCTGAGGGTTCCCTGCTTTCCCGCGTTGTAATTATCTGGAACCGGGCGATCGATGCGGACGTTCCACACTTTGGCGGACTCCACCACATCCGGATTATGGGAGCAGACAAATAAACCCACCAGTACCTTTCCGGACAGGATATTCATTTCATGCGATCCCACTTCCTCAAGGATTTCGC
>JAUVDD010000181.1 GCA_030595525.1 Puniceicoccales bacterium | reverse complement strand
GATCCGATTAGATTGGAACGCGATGATTGCATCACCCTGATATTTTCGCTTAAAAATATGACGCTTCCCATCTCTCTCAAACTGGACATTCGGGCTCTCCAGGAAGAACCACAGATTTAGGATCAATGTATTCCTGTAGTGAATAATTGATACGCGTTGATTTCTATCCTCGCTTTCGTTTCGAAAATGGCGAACCGGTTTCGTTCAAATTCATAATTCAATTAAGCCGCCCTAGCCTGAATGGCACTCGGTTAAGGACGTTGATCGGCTAAATTGGATCGGCAAAAAAGGTACGGATCGGGCATAAAAAGAGTGCGGAAAACCCAGCCATCGATGAAGATTTGGTGTGAAACAAAAAACGCCATTTCTGACCGGATTTTCCACACATCTTTTTGGCAGTGCCAAAAGGGAAACGCAAGATATTGTTGCCCGAAAACGCCGGTCTTTGATTGAAGGGACACTTGATTTGCAACAGCAGTTTATCGATGAGATCGATCCAGGGCTTCTGCAACGGCACAGTAGCACGCAGCGTAATCGCCACTATCCGGACCACTTAACATTCTGGGCGTTTTTCAGTCAAGTGGCCAGCGACGACGCTTCTTGCGCAGGAGCGGTTGCGCGAGTGCAGGCCTGGGCCGAACAGCGGGGACTGCCCGTTGCGGGTCAGAGCACTTCCAGTTATTGCGAAGCACGTGCGAGCCTGCCGGTAGAGATGCTCAGGGCCGTCAACGACTCGCTCTACGAGCAGTTGGATGCCCACCTGCCCAGTAAGGGGCATTGGCGAGGCTTGCGTCCCCGGGCCGAGGATGGCACCACCGCGCAGATGCCCGACACCGAGGCCAACGGTCAGGAATATCCCTATTGGCATGGTCAGCAGGAAGGTTGCGCCTTTCCCATGGTACGTCTGGGCGGTCTGATCGATCTGAGCCACGGCGGCCTGTGCGAGTTTGCCACCAGTGGCATGGATACCAGTGAACTGCGTAACCACCGGCAACTCGAAGACAAACTGCAAGCCGGTGACGTGTTCATCGCCGACCGGCTCTACAGCGGCTACGAACTGATCGAACGACTCGCATCCAAGGGCGTTCACTATATCGGACGCACCCATAAATCGCGCAAAATCGACTTTCGAAAAGGGCGTAAGATCGGCCCGAACGAGCGTCTGGTCACCTGGACAAAACCGTATCAACTTCCCAAGGCCAGCATCCTGACCAAAGCTCAATGGCAGGAGGTTCCCAACGAACTGCCGGTACGCCTGATCCGCTGCAAAGGCCCTGACCGGGAAGGCAAACAGAAGACACGATATATCGTCACCACGCTGCTGGATCCGAAGGTTTATCCGGCCGAGGAAGTGGCCGCCCTGTATTTGCACCGCTGGGAAATCGAAGTGCGATTCCGTGACATCAAGACCACCCTGGGAATGGAACTGCTGCGCACCAAGTCGCCTGCAATGATCGAGAAGGAACTGCTCATGTACCAGATCGTTTATAACCTGATGCGTCTGGTCATGCTCAAGGCGGCAACCGCACACGGAGTCAATCACCGCCGCCTCAGCTTTCGGGGTGTCCAGCAGGTCATCCAGGCCTTCGTCGAGAACTTCCGGGACCTGGCATGCCACCCGCTGTTGCGCCTGCGACAGCGTGCGAAAATGTGGGCTCGCATTGCCGAAAGAATCGTCACCGAAAGACCCGGGCGCAACGAACCCCGAAGGGTTAAACGAAGACCCAAATGCACCCGCTGGCTACAGAAGCTCAGACATCAATACTTTGAGCACTTCAGGTGCGAAAATCCTCCTATGAATATCCTCGACAACCCCGCTTAACCGAGTGCCATTCACCCTAGCCTCTTCCTTCGCTACGCGGGTCCAGGCCGCCGCAGGCTTTGTCAATCAAGACTGGGCGTAAAAGTGAAGGGTACACGGGTCCATGCCGCCGCTAGGCTCATGTCCCTTCCGTTTGGGCTTTCACGACGCAATGGCCTGTAGGTTGGTAGCGCCTTCTCCGACAAATACAAAGCCCTCGCCTTCGAGCGCTACCTCAAGTCCCATTCCGGTAAGTCATTCACAAGCAAGAGACGAGTATGAATTCTTCGTCATATTTACACTTTCACACTATTCTTCCAGTTATCCCGATATTCACGGGTTAGCCAGGATCCCTTGCCTCCCTTGAGGAACTTGTTTTTAACCGGATCCCATTTCAGGTCTTCTCCATACCAGTAAACCATGTTCATCAAATGACACGCAATAACTGAACTTGCTCCAATGGCTACGTCAGCTACTGGATTTTTTCTGGAACGAATTGCCTTAATCCAGTCCTCGTGATGATTGGTCGATTTGTAGAGTTGTACTTTAGTATCCTTAAGAAATTCCCTTTCAGTCAGGACCACTTCCCTCTCCAAGGATGTTCCAGTATCAACCTCTTTGTCCCAGAATTTGTGAATGGTTTTTCCACCAAGAATGAACTCGAACCTGCCGCGATGAACATGTACTTCCCCATCCTCTCCAAAGAATGAAACACCTCTTCCATTTACATGCGTCATCTCCACACCTTTTTGATAAACCAACTTCGCACCACGATTGATACCTGGCTCTGGTTTCTTAATCTCGACTGGACCCCGTCCATCTTCGTTCAGTCCCCAATGAGCAATATCAATCATATGGGCACCCCAGTCCGTTACCGGACCACCACCAATCTTATCCACGTGCCTCCAGTCCGGGAAGTTGTTGTGTATACCCCGCGGGCTCAACTCCGAATTATAGGGCACCATCACAGAAGGTCCACACCAGAGATCCCAATCCAGTCCAGGTTCCATCTTTTCCTCCGGGAACATGAAACCCGGCTTGATCGGATCTCCAAAACTGACATCCACCCTTTCCAGTTTACCGATAACCTTGTTGCGTACTAACTCAGCTGCTACCCGGAATTCCATTGACGAACGTTGCTGTGAACCAGTTTGCAGAATACGGTTGTTCACCCTCACTGCCTTAACCAATGCGACGGCTTCATTAACATTATGCGTAAGAGGTTTTTCACAGTAAATATCCTTGCCTGCCTTAGCGGCTGCTATGCTCATTGGAGCATGCCAATGGTCGGGAGTAGCAATTACCACGGCATCAATGTCATCCCGTGCCAGCATCTCACGAAAATCGTTATAGGCCATACAGTCCTTATTCCCATACGCTTTATTTACTCGTTTCAGGGCATCTTCCCTGCGGGTCTTATCCACCTCACAAACCGCTCTTACAACAACTTCACTTCGACCAAGAAAAGCGTTCAGATGCGCGCGGTTTTTTTTGCCGATCCCGATGAATCCGAGGCCAATCCTATCGCTGGGGGCAACCGGTGCTGACCAGATTCTTGATGGGAGAATAAATGGGGCAGTTGCTACTAACGTACTTTTCACGAACTGTCGACGGGAACTGTTTTTGGGATTCATGATATATTGAAGGGAAAGTTTAGATTAACTTTTCCTTTCTTATACACAATTAACTTAATCACAATTGAAAAAATCGCGATGCCCGCCAACTGGCTATATCGAGTGGTTTATTGGATACAGCATGCTCACTTTGCCAGGATACTATAGTTCCCTGGATCCAGAACGATTACATGCCATTCTTTCATCGCAAAACTTTCGGTATGGGAAATTACGGCCGAGCGACCACCTCCACCGGATCCGCCTCCGGAACAATGGCCATGGCCTGCTGCTAGCGGATCAGTTGGTGTGGTGCGAGTTCATGCATAGTTGGATCCTGGCGCCTAGATAACTTTTGGAAACCCTCAATGAATTCCGCCCGTGAGGATTCGGTGGCGAAGAATCGGTTGCGCTGACGCTTCCCCTCGTACCAGCGAGCGATGTACGGTTTCTTGCGCTTTGGTTGGTAGACTGTGTGTATTTTCATAGCATCATACACTCTACCGGAGTGATTGCCCAATCATAGGTCTAATCAAGATAATCCGACATGACCTCGATTGGGGTGCTTCTACTGTCATTCACTAATCCTGTAGTAACAAATTCATACTTGTCGATTTCTACTCTCGCTTTCACTTCAAAAAACACGAGCCAATATAAAGCTTCTCGTTTGATTTGCTTAAGCTACCCTCGCCTCCTCCAACGATACGCGTGTCCAAGCCGCCGCAGGCATCCAACCGGCTAAGATTGTCAGGAATATTTGCGCTTGCGTATTCAAGTACGAGATTTTAAAAAATCTCCTAAGTTGTTGTCAATCAACCCTATTTCTAAAAGTGAAGGGTAAAGCTATTTCAACGGTCAGCATTAAAAGCAATCCAAGCCCTGAAAATTGAATTTCCTATCAATAATGTAATGAAAGTTAGAAAATCAAATCTCATTACAAACTTCAGCAGACGTAAGTTTCTCGGCGCAGCAGGCGCTATATCAGCATTTTCAATTGTCCCCCGCCATGTTCTGGGTGAACCAGGTAAACCGTCACCAA
>JAUVDD010000419.1 GCA_030595525.1 Puniceicoccales bacterium | reverse complement strand
GGTCGTGCAACCATAGCCAACGAGGTTGAAACCAAGCTTGTCCAGATAGGGCTGCAATCCAGTGGCATTCAGGTATTCGGTTACCACTCGCGAACCAGGTGCAAGGGAAGTCTTCACAATTGGATTAACTGAAAGTCCCTTCTCGACAGCTTTCTTCGCCACCAAACCGGCACCGATCATCACCGATGGATTGGAAGTGTTTGTGCAGGAAGTAATCGCTGCGATGACAACTGAACCATGTTTCAGGCTATTCCCATCAAATCCATCCAAAGGAACACTTTTCTCACATTCTTCGCATGGTATTCCAAATCCACCATCGGAAACGGAAGTGTCCATCAGCTTGTCGAAACTCTCCTTCAGGGCTGGAACATCAATTCGATCCTGCGGACGTTTTGGTCCAGCAACAGCGGGAACGATGACACCCAGATCGAGGTTGATCACCTTGGTGTAATCAATTTCGCCTTCTTTAGGGATACCGTACATGCCCTGTGCGGAGTAGTATTCCTTCACCAGGTCGATGTTCTCCTCCGAACGTCCGGACATTCGCATGTAATCAAGTGTCTTTTCATCGATCGGGAAAAATCCCATCGTTGCACCATATTCCGGAGCCATATTGGCGATAGTTGCCCGGTCTGTTAGTGACAAACTGGAAGTTCCTTCTCCGAAAAACTCTACAAATTTCCCAACGACCTTTTCTTCACGCAACATTTCAGTGATGCGAAGAGTCAAGTCGGTGGCAGTAACGCCCTCTTTCAGGACACCGGTTAAGTTGACTCCAATGACTTCAGGAGTCTGGAAAGCGATCGGTTGGCCCAGCATACCCGCTTCAGCTTCGATTCCCCCTACTCCCCAGCCAACAATGCCAATTCCATTGATCATGGTGGTGTGGGAATCTGTTCCCACCAGAGTGTCGGGGTAATAGACACCGTCCTTTTCGAAAACGACTTTTGCCAGATACTCCAGATTAACCTGGTGAACAATCCCGATGGCCGGAGGAACGACGGAGAAGGTTTTAAAGGCCTGCTGGCCCCATTTCAGGAATTCATACCTTTCCCTGTTTCGACCAAATTCGATCTTTAAATTCTCTGCAAACGCACTGGCTGTTCCTGCCCGGTCGACTTGCACGGAATGGTCCACTACCAGATCAACCGGTACTAGTGGTTCGATCAGTGCGGGATCACCATTAACTGATTTTACCGCATCCCGCATCGCTGCAAGGTCCACCAGAAGTGGAACGCCCGTGAAGTCCTGCAAGACGATCCGGCTAACCACGAAAGGAATTTCCTTGGTACCGGGATTTTGCGGATCGTAGGCTGCCAGTGCTTTGACATCGGCTTCCGTGACGCGTTTTCCGTCACAGTTGCGCAGAATGGATTCCAGAACCACCCGGATACTTACAGGTAATCTTGAAATATTACCCAAGCCATTCGCTTCCAATGCCGGAAGACTGTAAATTTCGCCCGAGCGAAAGGATTTTCGTACAGAAAAAGGATCGTTTTGAACACTCATAATCAAATCTGATGGAAGGGTTAACTAAATGAAGTCCCTTCCTTGCTTGTCTAGTTTAAATAGAAATTACTCCGGATTGTTGGAAAATTCGGAGTATCACTGAAGAAAAGTCGTAATCTTCTTATTTCAGGACCGCCTGAATAGCCTCGAAATCCGGCAACTGCCTTGGGTCATCGGAAGATGAGCTGAATATGACTGTTCCATCCTTATCAATCACGAAGGCGCTGCGCTTGGCCACACCCTTGTAACCGATGAAATCATCGCTCAGAACATCGTATGCTGTAGAAACCTCCCGATTGTAGTCCGACAGAAGAGGAAATCCGATTTGTGCGACTCTCCCGAAGGCCTCAAGGGCAAAAGGAAGGTCAGTACTAATGCCAACTACATCAGCATCAAGGGATTCATATTGGTCCAAGCCACCTGAGACTGAACAGAGTTCGTCCTGACAAATGCCCGAAAAGGCTGCAGGGAAGAACAAGATAAGAGTCTTTTTCTTTCCAATATTGTCAGAAAGGGAGAAATTCTCGAATCCATCGAGTGTCTTCCTTTTCAATGTGAACGTAGGTGCTTTGCTGTTTACTGGTATTGCCATGCTACTAATCGATTAATTCTTCTGGAAATGAAGTCAATCCAGAGGTTGCCTTAGAGCAAAACTCTCTCCAATTTTCCTCCAATGCGATTTTCATCGAGTCAACAATCGAACGCTATCGTCCCGCCGGTCATCATGAATTTGCTGATCGCTAATGGGATGATGTTCTTTTTCCAATGGTTCTTTAAGGGCGATATCTATGAGATGCTGATGAAAAACTTCGCTCTCTGGCCGGTCGGCATGGACTACTGGAAAGTATGGCAACCGATTAGCTATGGATTCCTGCATGGAAGTCTCCCCCATTTGTTTTTCAACATGTTTGCACTCTGGATGTTCGGACGGGAAATTGAAATCCGTTGGGGATCGAAGCGATTCGGATTGTATTACCTCTTTTGTGTCGCAGGTGCTGGTCTGGTGCAGCTTGCGGTGAGCACCTACACATTTGA
>JAUVDD010000218.1 GCA_030595525.1 Puniceicoccales bacterium | reverse complement strand
GTCCAGCAAAGTGTTGAAGCAGCAAAAATAACAGTTAGCCTGCAAGAGGCTTATTTTGAGAGAGAAAAGGGGAAATACGAGCAAGGCTTGTCCGCTTTTCGCAATGTGCTGGAAGCCCAGCGCGACCTTGACCAGGCTCAGGTCCGGTTACTCTCATCCAAGTACACCAAGATCGCTGCCGAAATTGCGCTCTCCAATCTTACTGGAACAATTTTCCAGCGACACGGGATCAGCCCCGAACTACCCACCCTGGATTGATTCAGTCCTAATTCAAATTTTCTAGTTAATTGTCATGGCAAAAAAGAAATCAAAAAAGAAAAACCTGATCATCCTGACCGGCTTTATAGTCATTGCGGTCGTTCTTGTGGCGGTGGGCATGCAGTCC
Source organism: Puniceicoccales bacterium (assembly GCA_030595525.1). Taxonomy (GTDB): domain Bacteria; phylum Verrucomicrobiota; class Verrucomicrobiia; order Opitutales; family Oceanipulchritudinaceae; genus Oceanipulchritudo. The sequence goes on along the minus strand of JAUVDD010000218.1, from coordinate 3,452 downwards.
GGCGAAAAGGGAACTGAGGTAACAACCGAGAAAGTCAAACGTGGGGACATAACTTCCCTGGTAACGGCTACTGGAAAGGTTCAACCTGAAATAGAAGTTGCTATCTCTTCTGAAGTGCCTGGTGAAATTATCGAGTTGGCCATCAAGGACGGAGATTTCGTCGAAAAAGGCGATCTGCTGGTTCGGGTCAATCCGGATACCTTGGACGCACAGGTTAAACAGCAGGAAGCCGGACTCGCGGCAACCCGGGCATCCAGTGCCCAGCGACGTGCGGAATTGCTGCAAGCGGAATTGGATTTACGCAGGGTTTCGGATTTGCATACAAAGGGATTTGTCACAGAAGACCAACTGGATCAGTCAAAAACGAGAGTGGAAGTAACAAAGGCTGCGCTTGAGGCAGCCATGTTCCAGATTGAACGGCAGGATATGCAATTGCGTGAAGCCAGCGACAAGTTGGCAAAGGCAAGTATCTATTCTCCCATTACAGGAACAGTTACTCGATTGAACTCGGAAATAGGCGACCGCGTTGTCGGTACGGGTCAATTCGCCGGGACGGAAATCCTCCGTGTAGCCAACCTGAACAATATGGAAGTTCGGGTACAGGTAAGTGAGGCGGATATCGTCAATGTGGAAATTGGGTACATCACCAAGATTGAAGTGGATGCCTTTTCCAAGGATGAGTTCTCAGGTAAGGTGACGGAGATAGCTAATTCTGCGAGAACCAGCAATGAGAGAAGTCAGGAACAATTGACGACCTTTGAAGTAAGGATTCGGCTGGATGAATCAGAACAGGTTCTTCGACCCGGTATGACTGCCACTGCTGATATTGAAACAGATACCGTGACCGATGTAATCAAGGTTCCGATTGGTAGTGTTGTTGTCAGACCCAAGCGTGAAGTGGACGGTGAAACGGAAGGCGATTCCGATGAGGATGACGATTCAACGGATGATTCTGAAACGGATGAAGATGAAGAAGACAATCGGGTCCGGGTAGTATTCCTCTCAGAAGGAGAGAAGGCACATCTTGTACAAGTCGAAACAGGTATAGCCGACATGGATGATATTGAGATCATCTCAGGTATCGAAGAAGGTGCGGAAATCATCACTGGTAGTTATCGTGCGCTCACACGGGAACTGAAGGATGATAGCGATATCTACCTGAGGAAAGAAGAAGATAAAAAAGACAAGAAGAAGTAATTCTTTAACAAGCAATCGACATACAGATGGATCCCGTCATTCAAATTCGCTTAATGCGAAAAATCTACGATCTTGGACAAACCCAGGTTCATGCACTGGATGGTGTTGATCTGGACGTTCGAAAGAACGAATACCTTGCAGTAATGGGTCCTTCGGGAAGTGGAAAGTCGACCCTGATGAATATCATCGGTTGCCTGGACACACCTACTAGCGGGGCCTACCATCTGGCTGGAGAACCGGTGAACGAAATGGATGATGATGATCTCGCTCAAATCCGCAACCGCCAGATTGGTTTTATATTCCAAAGCTTTAATTTGCTTCCGAGAACGACAATCCTCCGCAATGTTGAGTTACCCCTGGTCTATTCAGGACTCAGCAAGGATGAGCGTATTGAAAAAGCCGCTACAGCATTGGACCGGGTCGGCCTGAAGGACCGGATGATGCATCAATCCAACGAATTATCCGGTGGACAGCGTCAGCGCGTTGCCATTGCCCGGGCACTTGTTAACGAGCCCTCTATTCTTCTCGCTGACGAACCGACGGGAAATCTCGATTCTCACACGGGCCAGGAGATTATGGGCTTATTTGAGGAGTTGTACGATCAGGGGCACACGCTTTTGGTGGTCACGCACGAGGACAGCATTGCCAACCATGCCCGACGATGTGTTCGCCTGAGGGATGGTCTTATTGAATCTGATACAGTAATTGAGCATTCCTTTCACCATAGTACATTATGAGAATTCGCCAAAGAGTCAGTGAATGGACGGAAGCGTTTCGCATTGCTTCGGAACAGTTGCGGCTGCACAAGGTGCGTTCACTCCTCACTGCGCTTGGCGTCATCATTGGCATCATTGCGGTAACCTTGATGGGAACAGCCATCAAGGGAATCGACATAGGATTCGACAACAGCCTCGATATGCTGGGTCAGGATATTTTCTATGTAGAACGCTGGCCATGGGGTGGATCCGGTCACGATTGGCGTAAGTACATGAATCGACCTGAGATCGAACTGAAGGACGCTGAGAAAATCAACAACTGGATTGCCCGGACACCTGAAAGTACTTTACGTGTCGCGGTTCCCTCCAAGGTATATGGTACGACCATTAAGCGCAAAAGCAGGAGTGCACCCGGTATCTATGTCAACGGGACTTCAGCGGATTTCGGGTTAATCAATACGGCGGACTTGGAAACGGGAAGATTCTTCACCTATGGGGAAGAGCTCGGTCGGCAAAATGTTATCATTCTTGGATATGAGGTCGGTAATTCGCTTTTCCCGGAGGGGCCGGAAGCTGCCATCGGGGATTTTGTCATAATACACGGGATAAAATTCAAGGTAATTGGTGTGATGGAGAGACAGGGTTCCTTCCTTGGAATACAGAGTTTTGATAAACAAGCCATCATGCCAATATCCGCCATGCGGAAATTCTACGATGCTGACTGGAGCAATAATCTCCGTGTCCAGATAGCCAAAGGAGCGGATCCACTAATCGCAGAAGACGAACTCATGGGTGTATACCGACGAATCAGGGGACTTCTTCCAGAAGAAGAAAGCGATTTTGAGCTCAATCGGAGCGAAGCTCTTGAGGAGCAACTGGGACCTGTAAAGTCGGCTCTGGCAATAGCCGGTTTCTTTATCACAGGTCTGGCACTTTTTGTCGGTGCTATCGGTATCATGAACATCACGTTTGTCAGTGTGAAAGAACGTACAAGGGAGATTGGTACACGTCGTGCCATTGGAGCGCGTCGAACAGCAATTCTCCTTCAGTTTCTCATAGAAGCCGTCTCCATATGTCTACTTGGGGGCATCATTGGACTGAGTATCGCATATGGGTGTAAAATGTTGATTTCCCATGCTTTCCCCAACTTCCCTTTCTCGTTCTCCACCCAGTTGGTTATCCTGGCGACCGTTCTTTCCATTGTAACAGGCATATTATCTGGCCTGGCTCCTGCATGGCAGGCCTCCAAGCTCGATCCGGCAAATGCCTTGAGGCATGAATAGGTATCTACTCGGATCATGAACCTGCAAAATAGAGATCTTATTGAACTGGCGGCTCGTGCATTGGGGACAAATAAGCTGCGTTCAGGATTAACCATCCTGGGAATCACCATTGGTGTCTTCTCAGTAGTGGGAGTAATGACCGCCTTGTCGGCGATTCGCAAAAGCATTGATACCAGTTTAAATGTGTTCGCTGCCAATGTGTTTGAGATTTCCAAGTATCCTCCAATCCGGATAGATGACGGATCACCCGAGTGGC
>JAUVDD010000248.1 GCA_030595525.1 Puniceicoccales bacterium | reverse complement strand
GGTCGTGCAGCTCAGCGCCTCTCCGAGTCAACTTTGCATCATGCCTCCACGCTTCATCGATTATTGAAGTTCGATCCCGTCAAGGGCGGCTTCGTTTATAGCGAGGATCGTCCCTTAAACTGCCAGTACCTGATTGTTGATGAAGCAAGCATGCTGGACACTGGCTTGGCATCCGCCATGCTCCGGGCAATCCCCGCAGATGCTCACCTTTTACTGGTTGGTGATGTCAACCAGCTGCCAAGTGTTGGTCCGGGAAATGTACTGAACGATTTGATACAACATGCGGGCATACCAGTTGTCCGGCTGGAACAGGTTTATCGTCAAAGGGAAACGAGTAACATTGTAACTACAGCGCACGCTGTTCTTGGTGGACAATCTTCACCACCAAGGATCGCCAGGGGCTTAAACGAATTGGATGCTCGCTGGGATCTACAGTTCATTCCTGCCACCGACCCGGAGACTTGCGTCGAACTTGTGGAAACACTGGTTTCCAAATGGATACCTGAACGACTTGGCACATACGATCCGATTCGCGATGTCCAGGTTCTCGCACCCATGCACCGAGGGACGGTTGGTATCCGTCAAATCAATACAAGATTGCAGAAGCGTCTAAACGGCAAAGCAAAGGGAATTGTCTTTGGTGACACAGTCTACTGCGTTGGGGATCGAGTCATCCAGACGCGGAACAATTACGATAAGAATATCTTCAACGGTGACATGGGGATTGTCAGTGCGATCCAAGCGGATGCTGGAAACCTGGCAGTGGATTTTGATGGACGAGAAATTGACTTGGAACGCATAGAGCTGGTCGATCTTGAGCTGGCTTACGCGATAAGTGTTCACAAATCTCAGGGAAGTGAGTTCCCTATAGTTGTCATGCCGATTATGAAACAACACTTTCTGCTACTTCAGCGAAACCTGCTTTATACGGCAATCACCCGAGGACGCAAAAAAGTGTTTGTTGTCGGCGATCCGGCAGCCTGGGGTATGGCTGTTCGCAATACGGAACAGCAAGAACGCTACACTGCCCTGCCAGAGCAACTACAGTACGCTTGAGTACCACTTTCGACAGGCAAGATGCCTTGTCGTCCTGTCGCACAACAATCCATCGGATGACAGGAATCTTGCCTGTCTCTCGTTCCCTACAAAAACATCCCCGCTACAGCTGCTGTGTACAAACAGGCAGCTGTTCCACCAGCAACAGCCAGTAAAGCCAAACGAGACAGAGTACCTCGTTTGCTAGGGGCCAGAACGGCGATGCCTCCAATTTGAATTCCCATAGAACTGAAATTCGCAAATCCGCAAAGTGCATAAGTTGCAATCACCACTGAGCGAGGATTCAATAAACCATCCGTTTGCATCATCTGTCCAAGCTGCTCGTAGGCCACAAATTCATTCGCAACGAGTTTAATCCCCAAAAGCTGACCCATCGGCATGAGATCACTACCAGCCACTCCGATGATCCAGGCAATTGGCGCGAATATCACACCAAAAACCAACTCCAGCGACAAACCATCGTAGGCGCCGTTCGTCCACCCGGCAATGAGGTCGTTTAGGTGTGTCACTGATCCCACGCTAAAGAGTAAATAGTTCAGTAATGCGATGAAAGCCAGAAACGTGATCAGCATGGCCCCGATGTTGAGTGCCAGCATGAGTCCCTGGGTTGTTCCCTGGCAGGCCGCATCAAATAAGTTCTCTCCGAGCTTTTCCTCACTGACCCGTAATTCGTGGTCAACTTCTCCTTCCTGAGGAAGAAGGATTTTAGCTGCAACAATCGCCGCCGGTGCAGACAAGAGCGAAGCGGTCAACAAGTGCTTGGCGTACATCGACTGGGCTACCGGATCCGAACCACCAAGAATCCACACATAAGCACCGAACACACCTCCAGCAATGGTCGCCATCCCACCAGTCATCAAACAAAGCAGCTCCGAGCGATTCATGTCGGCAATGTAAGGCTTCACCATCAATGGCGCTTCAGTCTGTCCAATAAACACATTCGCCGCAGCAGCCAGACTTTCTGTTCCCGACAGTCGCATCGATCGCTGCAACAACCAGGCAAACACCTTTACGATCTGCTGAAGCCATCCCAGATAGTACAAAACAGACGTCAGTGCCGAAAAGAAAATGACAGTTGGCAGGACTTTGAATGCGAAAATCAGTCCGAATCCGGCAAAGCCTTCTGCGGCAATCCCATTGTTTACATCATCCCAGAATTCAGGACCGGCTCCAAGAAATCCAAATACAAACTGGGTTCCTGCATCAGTAAAATTCAGGAGTGTTACAAAAAAACCGGAAATCCATTCCACAGGTTTATCCGCATGGGGCACTTTAAAAATCACCAGGGCAAGGATGATTTGTAAGATCAAACCAGTGGCCACCAGTTTCCAATCAACAGCTTTGCGATTCCGGCTCAAAAGCCAGCAAATCCCAGTCAGGCAAAGTATCCCAAACAAGCCACGAAGAATGTGGAAAATTGAATCCATAATCATCCCATGAAGATTCGACTCGATTTCCGCAAATCAAAAGGATTCTAAATGACCAAAGAGTCGGCGAAAATTCTCTTCAATCTGCTGGGCCAATTCATCGACTTTCATCCCCTTCCACTCGGCAACGCGCTGATAAGCGGTCAGCAATTCAGCCGGATGATGCAGACGCTCACCAGATTGGCTGATCAATGGAAATTGGCAAACATCCTCAGGTGGCACCATGTCGGGAGCGTCCGTCTCAATCAACAATCTGTCCACAGGGCATGCCCGTACCGCGTCCCGAATCCGCTTTCTCCCTGGATGAGATCCATACGATGAAAAGGAAAAGTAACCACCCATGTCGAGAAACTCGAAAAGAACCTCCTTGGATCCACCAAATCCATGCGCCAAAAATCCCCCTTTCGGAACCGGTCCGGATCTCAAACAGTCAAGCAAGGCCCCATATGCACGAACGCAATGGATGCTTGGCGGTAAGCCAAGTTCAACTGCGATTACCATCTGCCGCATAAAGACCTCCCTTTGCAGCGATTCATCGCGTGGCGTAATCCAGTTGTCCAACCCGATTTCGCCAACACTAACTGCTCCCTTAGACAAGTATTGGTGGAGTTGCTGCTCCCAATTGTCCGGAAGATCATCAACGCGCCAGGGATGCACTCCAAATGCCCGCAATGGACGCGATTCCCCCAGTCCAGGATAATCAGCAATGAGTCCCCAATCATCTGGGTGTGTTCCGTTGATCACATGGGCCCCGATAAGCGGCAATCCGCTCTGATTCGAATCCCAATCTAAAACTGGCAACAGATTTGCATCGTACAGATGACAATGCGCATCAAATAAAGGTAACCCAGAGTCTCCGGGCTCCACACTCATTGCGTGTCATTCAGTTCCAGGCATGAATTCGCGAATCGTTTGATACGCTCATCCACTTTGCCAAGACCGTTTCTACGGTTGCTTGATAAGTGCTGATCAACGCCCACTTCTTCAAGAAACTTAACGTCTCCTTTCAGAATGTTTTCCGGCGTCTCTTCACTGTAGAAATCGCAAATCAACGATGCGATCCCCTTGACAATCGACGAATCAGATTCCGCCTTAAACACACACATTCCATCCTTCAATTCGGGCACCAACCAAAGTTGG
>JAUVDD010000283.1 GCA_030595525.1 Puniceicoccales bacterium | reverse complement strand
AGATATCGTAACCGCGCTCACCGAGCCAGTTTTCCAAGAAGAGCCGTCGTGCCTCATCATTATCCAGGATATCACTTGATTCATAGTCAAAACCATCCAACCACTCCCAGGCTTTTTGTTCAGCTTCTGCCCACGCCTGTTCAATCATCCAGGTTCGTGCCAATTCAGCTTCAATTTCGCTTTCCCGCGCGCCATCAAATACAGGGGTGATAGCCCGGAATCCTAATTCTTTTGCAGCCCATCCCAGATGGGCTTCCAAAACCTGACCAACATTCATCCTGCCAGGAACACCGGTTGGGCTCAAGAGCATATCTAATGGCGTACCATCCTCAAGGTAAGGCATATCCTCAACCGGAACAACAGTTGAGACAACACCTTTATTTCCATGACGGCCGGCAATTTTATCACCTGCCGTAATACGTCGTTTCTGGGCAACAAAAACACGTACCATTTTTTCGACACCGGCAGATAGATCAGCATTGTCTTCCCGGGTGAATACATTTACCTCAATAACTTTTCCGCGCTCTCCATGCGGCATGCGAAGCGATGTGTCTTTTACATCCCGTGATTTTTCACCGAAAATCGCCCGCAGCAGCCGCTCTTCTGGAGATAATTCTTTTTCGCCTTTTGGTGAGATCTTACCAACCAGGATATCATTGGGACCAACTTCCGCACCGATGCGAATCACTCCTGTTTCATCCAGATCCTTCAGAGCTTCTTCGCCAACATTAGGTATATCCCGGGTAATTTCTTCCGGACCCAATCGGGTGTCCCTGGATTCAACTTCATGCTCTTCAATATGAATGGAGGTATAAACATCATCCTGGGGGAGGTGTTCAGAAATCACAACAGAATCCTCAAAGTTTGCCCCTTCCCAGGACAGAAAAGCAACGGTGATATTCTGGCCTAATGCCAGTTTCCCATCGACTGTCGAAGAGGAATCGGCAATGACATCACCTTTCTTCACCAACTGGCTTTTACGCACAATCGGCCGCTGGTCAATACAGGTGCTCTGGTTTGAGCGCTCGTACTTCCAGAGTTTGTATTCCTTGTCCTCTTTATTTGAATTCCGGATAATTACCTTATCCCCTACTACAGAAATAACTTCCCCATCTTCAGCCGCAAGAAGCACCTGTCCGGAATCCATTGCGGCTGGCTTTTCCATACCGGTTGATACGCGAGGAATTTCAGGGCGTAACAACGGCACCCCTTGTGCCTGCATGTTGGAGCCCATCAAGGCCCGGTTAGCATCGTCATGGGATAAGAAAGGAATCAGTGCAGCACTGATGCCAACAATCTGGTTCGGCGCTACATCAATATATTCAATATCAGTTGGTTTTACAAACAAAAAGTCAGAGTGATGCCGGGCAGATACCCGTTCTTTAACGAATTCAAAATGATCATTTATTTCAGCGTTGGCTTGAGCGATGACAAATCTGTCTTCTGCGTCTGCTGCAAGGTACTCAACCTCTTCCGATATGTATGGAACAACCAACGCATGCTCAATTTTTGCTTTCGCCATGGCGGAAGCCATCTTCTTCGTCACTCGTTCACCAGCGGCTGCTATGACCTTCTTGGAGGTGGGGTGAACAACATCCTCTCTGAGCTGGGCGTCAACAATCTCTGGGTCTTTTGGAGATACAGCCTGGCGGACCTTACGGTAAGGCGTTTCAATAAAACCATAATCATTTACCTGTGCGTAAGAAGCAAACCTGCCGATTAACCCAATGTTCGGACCTTCGGGTGTTTCAATCGGACAGATGCGGCCATAGTGAGATTGATGCACATCACGCACGTCAAATCCAGCCCGTTGGCGATGAAGGCCACCTGGACCCAAGGCTGATAATGTCCGTTTATGGCGTAATTCTGAGAGCGGATTCGTTTGGTCCATAAACTGTGACAGCTGGCTGGAACCGAAAAACTCACGCAATGACGCAACTACAGGACGAATATTCACCAGAGTAACCGGTGACATTTTTTTCTTCCCGCGGATGGACATTCGTTCGCGGATCACACGCTCCATCCGACGAATACCCACTCTTAATTTATTTTGAATTAGCTCATCAACTGTTTTAATTCGGCGGTTGCCCAGATGATCAATATCATCAGGATCCACCATATTGTTGTTGATCTCGATCATCCTGCGGATCAAATAGTAAATATCCCATTTTGTAATTGTGAGATGATCAATAGGAACTTTGCCTTCCAGGTCGTATTTTTGATTCAACTTATAACGGCCGACGCGTTCCAAATTGTAGCGGCGATCATTAAATAGCTGATCCTCCAGGAATTCGCGGGCGTTTTCTACTGTTGCCGGATCACCTGGACGCATACGTTTGAAGAAATCAATGAGCGCCATCTCTGCGATGGTCATACCCTTGGGAACTTCCCAATCCGGTTCCTGTGCGAAACAAGCGGGAATGAACATCCGGTCCGGGTTGGTATCAATATCCTCAAAGAGAGCGATGAGTTCTTCGTTTGTTCCTTCTTTAATTGGAGAGTCCTTCAGCCCATCATCCACAGCTGCCAGAGCCCTCAGGAAAATTGTCACCGGAATCGTTCGCTGACGGTTAAACCGGATAGTTAAATAACCGGTTTTCCTGGTTTCAAATTCCATCCAGGCACCCCGGTCAGGAATCAATTTTGAAACCGCCAGGCGTCGGCCGGTTGTCCGGTCAACATCTGCCTCAAAATATACACCAGGGGAGCGGATCAATTGGGAAACGACAACCCTTTCTGTCCCGTTGATGATGAAAGTTCCCTTGTCAGTCATCTCGGGGAATTCACCCATGAAGATTTCCTGCTTGATTGGTTCCGGCACCTTTGCGCCAGCCAGAAGCACGGAAACATACAAAGCCGAACCGTAGGTTAAATCACGTTCGACGCATTCCTGAACAGAATATTCCGGGTCTTCAAACCGGTATTCAAGTTCCCATTGTTTTGCTTCAGGGGTTTCACTTGGAAAATACAATTTCATCTTCCCGTTATAGGACTCAATGGGAGAGATCTCATGAAACAGTTCTTTGACTCCTGTTTCTTTTAATCGTTTAAACGACTCCAGTTGAACCTCAATAAGGGGCGGCAATGGATAACGATAACTAATTCGAGCGTAATTCTTGGCTTTTTCTACTTGAGCCATATAATCTCCTGATTACCTTTTCTACTTGACCAAACTACCCACCAAAGGTTACCATACGCGTTAAGATGCCCCGGTCTCCACCAGGGCAAGCAATTGTGCTATTGAATCTAAACCCGGATACTGTTTCATTCCAACAAGTATCCCTGAATTTTTTTGTCATTAACCCAGACATGTAATTATAATAATTATGCCGTGATCGGTCAAGGCATGC
>JAUVDD010000045.1 GCA_030595525.1 Puniceicoccales bacterium | reverse complement strand
GACCAGACAATCGATTGGGCGACTGGAAATGAGCTAAACGTCCTGTTGGATATTCATGAGTTACCAGGAAGTAAATTCTCACAAAATCCGGATAGCCGTTTGTTTAAGAATGCGGAGCTTCAGGCAAAAGCGGTTCTACTTTGGACATTCATCAGCAACCGATACAGGAATCACGGACCCGAACTTCGGTTCGAGATCCTTAATGAGCCGGTATCCGAAAATCCCGAACTGGTCACTGCATTCTATTCAAAACTCATATCCGTGATTCGTGGGATTTCACCAAATCGCGTAATTCATGTTTGTTCAAATCGATGGGGCTCGTTGAACACCGTTGAAGCATTGGAACCTTTGTTTCCTGACCCAAACCTTGTAGTGGATATCCACTACTATGAACCACACATCTTTACTCACCAAAAGGCGGCCTGGGTACGTTCGAATCATCCGGACTTTCCTGATCTCGAATTTCCTGGAGTTGTGCCGGACTTGTCGGATGTCATTCCCGAAGATCACTACGGGCACCAGACAATCGGCGAGCCAATGACGGTTGAGCTAATTGCCGAGGCATTCGATACCTTGGCAGAGTGGTCCGAACAAACGGGTATTCGCGTCTATAACGGTGAATTCGGAGCCTACTACAAGGCCCCGGATGCTTCACGCACACGCTGGTACAAGGCGGTTCTTGAACAATGCCAAAAACACGGCATTGGCTGGGCCGCCTGGGATTACCAGGGTGGATTCGCGATTCGTGACCCGGAAACGGACCGCCCCACTTTGGTTCACGAGGCAATTGAGCCTTTCCTGAACTAAACTCGTCTTCTAAATTCGAAGGCTTATTTCCCCAGATGCTTCTCGAGAAGGGTCCATCCGGTTGAGTTTTCATGCAACTGGGAAGACAAGTACTCTACGACATCCTTGTACTCTGGATTTACAGCCATGTTTTCTTTGCCCAACGGGTCCTTTTCGAAATCAAACAGGTCGCGGCCCACCAGCTTGGCGGATTTGGTATCAATCCATTCGATGTATCTAAAACGCTTACTTCGGACAGTATATCCGTATGCACCACCTGCCTTGTGAATGGCAGTGCTAATCGTTCTCGGTGTGATAGTCTTATCCGATAAGCAATCGACAAGACTGACTCCGTGCGTCACTTCAGGACCCGGCAATCCAGCCAATTCACATAATGTTGGGTACACGTCCGTAAACTCTACAGGTGCCTCCGTTTTGATCGATTTACCGATACGCGGATCAATGATCATCAAGGGTGCCCGAATGGCTTCTTCAAAAGTCGTGTGCTTACCCCAGATTCCATGGTCACCCAAATGAAAACCGTGATCGCCCCAGAGGACAATGATCGTGTTATCACGTTCGCCGGTAGCGTCCAACTCGGCGAGCAACTTGCCGATCAAAAAGTCTACCCAACTGACACAAGCACGATAACCGTGAATCATGTTCCGTTGGATATCATCCGGAACAATGCCTTCCTTCGGAACGCCACCATAACCGCGTGTCTCGCCGGAGCTCCAGTTACCGTAACCGGAATTGTTCCGAGCTGGCTTCTGGTATTCTTCCAATTTGATCCGATCCGGATCGTACATATCCCAAAAGCGCTTTGGGGCAATGAACGGCAAATGCGGTTTCTTGAATCCCACTGCAAGAAAGAATGGTTCATCCTTCCCTGCTACCTTATGCAAATACTCCAAACCACCCTTCAGAATACGGCCATCCGGGAATGCTTCATCTGGCAGGTCGTAATTCCCTGTTACATACTTCGAGGAAGGCATAGGTGGCACATCGCTCTTCGGTCCTTCCATGTACGGCAGACTCCATGATATCTCATCTCCCTGGGCCCGGCTGTCAACGCATCGAGGATCGAATATCTTACCTGCAGCGGCGGTTAAGTAGCCGTTGTTTCTGAAATGCTGAGGAAGTGTCACAACATCCGGATTTATATCCCGCATCTTAGTTTTCAGATCCATGATGCCTGTTGTCTCCGGACGTAATCCGGTCAAAATACTTGCCCGAGATGGTCCACATACGGGAAATTGACAGGCGGCGTTCAGGAACACTGTGCCCTGCGAGGCAAGTTTATCGATGTTGGGCGACTTGATCTCATCGTAGCCGTATGCCCCGAGGAGCGGACGCATGTCATCGATTGCAATGAACAGCACATTCGGCCGATCTGCAAACAGGTGTCCGCATGCTATGAAAAGTAGTGATAAAATAATACGGTTTTTCATGGTTCTCCTGTTTCTATCAGTTTCAGCGTTGTTCACGATCCTTTACCAGCATGGACTTTTTCCATTCCTTCAATTCAGCATAAAGCGTGTCGCGCTTTTTCGGCATCTTGTCTGCCAGATTGTTATGCTCTCCTGGATCTTTGCTGATGTTATACAATTCCAATTTATTGTCATTGAAGAATTCCAGAAGTTTAAAATCTCCCCTGTGGATAACTGCGGCATTTCGGTCACCGGTACTAGTCAGGCGCCCACTGTCTGAATACCAGAAGAAGGAACGGTCCGAATTGAAGCTCTTTTTGCCCAATAGTCCGGGAACAAAGCTGACACCGTCAACGTGGTCTTGCGGTTGCGACGGTAAATCCAGCATATCCAGAATGCTTGGATAGTAATCCATGCCAGTTATCGGGAAATCCATTTTTGATCCACCTTTGGTATGGCCTGGCCACCGAACGATTACTGGAATGCGCAAACCACCTTCGTACATGTGACCCTTTCCTGCACGCAATGGCAGGTTGCTGGTGGCCAGCTCACGTTTGTTTTCTGCTCCGGAATTGGATAAACCACCATGGTCGGAGGTCAGGATAATGATCGTTTTATCATAGATCCCCTTCTTTTTCAGAGTATCGATGAGACGACCCAGGCTTTCGTCAACGCTCTCCACCATCGCTGCGTAACCCGCATTGCTCTGGTGCCTCAGCTCTCTTCCTTTCCATTCATCAATTACGTATTCGGGACCATCAAATTCAATTCCATCGATCTTCTTCTGATATCGTTCCTTTTTATCGGCCTTACCCTGAATTGGTGTGTGGACCGCGTAGTGTGACAGGTACACGAAAAATGGCTTTTTATAATTCGATTCGATGAATTCGATTGTCCGATCGGTCAGTGCATCGGTCAGATAGTCCCCATCTTTTCCAGGGATTTTTTCCGGACCGGTCAGTTTCTTTTCCGAAGTAAAGGGATAGAAATAGGAACCCGGGGCACCGGCGCTTCCTCCTCCATAATTCACATCAAATCCCTGCGCGTCGGGAAAGTTGACCTTGGGATCTTTCCCCAAATGCCACTTGCCCGCAAAGTAGGTTGCGTAACCGTGTTGTTTCAAGGCCTCTGCCACCGTCACGTACTCCGGCTCAAGATTCCCGGGACTTTGCTTCTTGGATTCTGCACGGCTCGGATGCACTCCTGTGATCATGGCAAACCTGGAAGGTACACATCTCGGATAGGCCGCATATGCTTCAGTAATCAGAGAACCGTCGGCTGCCAGGCTGTCAATTTCCGGTGTTTCAAATACTTCGGATCCTGTTACGGAGATGTCATAGTATCCAAAATCATCCACAAGAAAGAAGATAACGTTCATATCTTCGTGCGCTGTTGCAAAACAAGCGGTGAACAAGGAGAGAATTAGTACGATGTATTTCATAGTAGTGTATTAAGTTAAGAATCGTGACGATACTTGTTACGGTAACCTCTTGGCGAAGTGCCCGTATCTTTCTTAAATGCGCAGCTCAGATTGGAGCTGTTACTGTATCCACATTCCTGGGCAATATAATCGATCTTATCATTTGTCTGGGTCAGCATCCGTTTGGCGTTCTGTATTCTTAATCGTCGCAGTTCAGATGCGGGTGATCGCCCGAGATGTTTGAGAAATGCTTTCTCCAGGCCACGCTTGGATAATCCGGTATAGTGGCAAATATCCTCAATGGTGATCGGATGACTGAAATTTTCCCGAATGAATCGAATGGCATTAACCACTGCGGGATGCGTCACTGCCAACGCATCGGTACTTTGCCTCCTGACTACACTGAGTGGTGCAATCAACTTCATCGGCTCATCGTTGGAAATTTCCCCTTTCATCAAGCGATCCAACTGTCGGGCAGCCTGATAACCTACTTCAGTCAAATTCGTACGAATACTGGATAATGGTACTACCGCGCTTTCACAAAGCAGATCAATATTATCCACTCCCAGAACTGATACTTCCTCAGGAACATGAATTCCGTTACGGACACATATCTCAACCAAGGTAGCTCCAAGGTTATCCTGGCCGGCGAACACAGCCAGCGGTCTGGGTAAGGCACTCACTTTATTAAGGATGTCCGATTGATGCTTATTCCAATCTCCGATCAAATCCGGTGTAGTTTGCTTGATTTCAAAAAGGTTCTCCTTGTGAACACCTAATACGATCAACTCTTCGAAATAGGCATCCCGACGCATCGAGTTCACAGTAACATCTGCCCAGGAATAATAGGCATAATGAGCATAACCTCTGGCATGAAAATGCTCAGCTGCCAGCTGCCCGATTTTCTTGTTATCGACCACTACCCGGGGGATATTTCTGGGTATGGATTCAACCGTTACATCCACGGTTGGCATATTCAGATGATCAATAAAATCTGCCAAACTATGACCGTAACAGGTAATCGCACCATCACCCGGCCATCCTTTGGGAATAAATCGATCTGATAAAAGATACGGAGACATGTGCCAGCCACGCTCTTTTGCGTAATTGAAAATACCCCGGTAAAACCGTTCATCAAACCAGTCGAATGCCAGAAGAATACTGGGCTGGCTGACTTTTGCCTGTTTTGAGGGAAAAGTAAATTTCGGGTTTTTCATGGGATGGAAGATAGAATAGGAAACAGCAACAAATTTTGGGTTTTCAGGAAATTTCAAGATAAATAATTTGTGCACTTTTTCAATGTTTTTCGTCATTTATTCAATGCAGTCCTGCCTTGTGGTTGGCACGTTAAACCTGATTATTAACCGATTATACTGTGTAAATTTACTGACTTTTTCACATCCAATTAATAAAGATGAAATACGGTTACTTTGACGATGCAGCATTCGAATATGTAGTGACAAATCCATGTACTCCAACCAAGTGGATCAACTACATCGGCACCCTGGAATTTGGCGGCTTTGTGGACCACACTGGTGGCGCATTACTTTGTTCCGGTGATCCCGCATTGAACCGGATCCTGAAGTACATTCCACAGTTGCCGAATTCCGAGCCGCGGGGCGAAACCCTGTACCTGAGGACCAAAAGTGATGCCGGTTATGATTTAATCTCACCGTATTTCACACCCGGATTGAATGACATGGATTTGTATGAATGCCATGTGGGTCTAGGGTATCAAAAGCTGGTTTCGATCGTAAAGGGGATCCGGACAGAGGTGCTGATATTCATCCCAACTGATGCCCCGGTGGAAATCCGCGATATAACGATTACCAACGAACGCAGCTCGCCGGTTGAATTGGATGCCATACCTGTTGTCGAATACACCCACTTCGATGCGTTGAAGCAGTTCACGAATGCGGACTGGGTGCCGCAGACCATGACCTCCAAGGCTATCAGGGAAGAGGATGGCCAGCTGGTCCTCAAGCAATTCGCCTTCATGCGCGCGGAGTCACAACACAATTTCCTAACTGCAAACATTCCGGTCGACTCCTTTGAAAGCGACCGTGCACGATTCCTGGGAAACAATGAGTATTCCACATGGCAAAATCCTCTCGCACTGAAAAATGATTCCCTGTCCAACTATGAAGCTTTGCGAGGCGACAACATTGGCGCGCTGCTGATCAAACTGGGAACACTGCAGCCCGGTGAGAGCAAGCGCTTTGTCACGCAAGTGGGCCAGGCTCTGGTTACCGAAGTTGATGCAATTGTTCAGAAGTACCGCGATATCGAAGAGGTGGAGAAGTCATTCACTGAGCTGGGAGCATTCTGGAAAAACTACCTTTCCTGCTTCCAATGCAAGACACCGGACGAGTCCTTTAACACAACCGTCAATGTCCACAATCCTCGACAGAGTTTTATTACCCTGAACTGGTCCCGCTACCTCTCGCTTTATCAACTGGGACTCGGTGCCCGTGGGCTTGGATACCGTGACAGCTCACAAGACACAATGGGAGCAGTTATCGGAGCTGCAGCGCAAGTTAAGGAGTTGTTGCGGAAAATCATCAGCGTCCAGAATCCCAACGGTTCGGCGATGCATCAATTCTACCCGCTGTCGATGGAAGCAAACGAAGGAGATTCCAGGGAAGATGGTGAGAACTTGTTCTACGGGGATGATCACTTGTGGGGAGTCCTGGCAGTTTGTGCATACGTCAAGGAAACTGGTGATTACGACTTTCTGGATGAGCAAGTCACCTTCTACAGCAAGAAGCGACCGGTTGAAGAACGTGAGTCGGGAACAGTTCTCGATCACCTTCTCCGGGCCATCAAATTCACCAAGGAAAACACGGGTTCACACGGGCTCCCCTTGCTGGGCTTTGCTGATTGGAACGACACCGTCAATCTCAAGGGTGATGCCGAAAGCTTGTTTAATGCACACCTTTATGGTCGCGGTATCCGCGAACTGGTTGATTTATTGAACCATCTTGGATATCCCGAAAAGGCAGAGGCACTTGAGACTGATTACGCCACGATGAAAGATCGCGTAAATCAACATGCATGGGATGGAGATTGGTTCATTCGTTATTTCCAGGCAAACGGTGAGCCGCTTGGTTCAGCATCCAATACCGATGGGAGGATTTTTACGAATGCCCAGTCATGGGCGGTTATTTCCGGATTTGCGGACGATGATCGAGCACAGCAGGCTCTCGATTCTGTTGAAAAGCACCTGAACACAGAGAACGGTATCAAGCTGAGTTGGCCCGGATTCAAGAAGTACGACGAGTCTGTTGGCGGAGTCTCCACATATCCACCCGGTGCAAAGGAAAACGGCGGTATTTTCCTACATTCCAACCCATGGGTTATGATTGCCGAAGCAATGACTGGCAACGGTGACCGTGCGTACCAATACTACCAGCAGATCAATCCGGCCACCAAGAATGATAAAATCGATACGTACGAAATCGAGCCGTATGTCTACGCACAAAACATTCTGTCCGATGAGCATCCGCAATTCGGATTAGGAAGAAACAGTTGGCTGTCAGGCACGTCATCATGGACATACCAGGCTGCCACACAGTACATTCTTGGAATACAACCTGCACACGGGGGACTGCGTATCGATCCTTGTATCCCGAAAAGATGGAACGGATTCCAAGTAGATCGCAAATATCGTGGAGCCAGTTACGAAATCTCGGTAACCAACCCCAATCATGTCTCAAAGGGTATCTCGAAGGTTCTTTTGAATGGATCTGAGCTGGAATCAAATCTGGTCCCGATTCAGGAGCCAGGCACTTGCAACAAGGTCGAAGTGATAATGGCCTGACCGAATTGGTTAAGACGGTTTAGCCAACTTCTTTTGCTTGATTAGTTGCATCACACCAGCGGGTGCCTGATGCATGCGCAGCAATTCTGCCATCGCTTCCATGTATGGCGCCATCTTGTTAAACGTAAAACGATATCCGGAGCATAAATAATTCAATCCCCGTTCATCATTCGGTGTCAGCAGGAAACGTTGCTTGGGACATCCTCCATTGCAGGCAAAGCGCACTTCGCAATCACGACAGTACTTGGGAAGCGTAGACTGTTTATTCCTGCCAAACTCCTGTTGAAACAACGAGTCTACCAGGTCAGAAATCGCCTGCTCCTTGATGTTACCAACTTTATAATCCGGATAAACGTAGTGGTCGCAGGAATACAGACTACCATCATGCTCAAGAGCAAGCGCCCTCCCACACTCTTCACTGAATATGCACAGTCCACCGGGAGCTCCTGTCCATTTCCCAAGAGCAGCATCAAACATTTGCACGTAGTACTTCCCTACATCCTGTTGCACCCAGCGCTTGAAAATGCTCCACATAAACCGACCGTAGGCCTTTGGTTGGACGCTCCATTCTGTTAACGGAACATCCAGGTTGTCGTCTTCCTCAGAAAATTTCGGTGGTGTGGAATGCCATAATCCAAGGCGCTTAGCCTCCTCATCTGGTAGGCGCTCCACGATCGGGATAAACTGCATGTATCGCGAACCGATGCTTTTCAGAAAGGCATAAACTTCCGGTCCCTTGTCCTGGTTGGCACGGTTGACGCATATAAGCGTGTTAAAATCCACCTTGTGCTTCTTCAGCACTTCCAATCCACGCATGACTTCTGCATGGGAACCCTTTCCTCCACGAGTCACTCGATAGGTGTCGTGCACATCGGCGGGCCCATCTATGCTGATTCCCACAAGGAAGTTTTCCCGTTTCATGAACTCGCCCCACTCATCATCCAGCAAGGTTCCGTTCGTCTGAAAGGCATTTTCTATAACGCGGCCTTGTCCGTACTGCTTTTGCCAGGCCACTACCTTTTCAAAGAATTCCACCCCGCACAAAGTCGGCTCCCCACCCTGCCAGGCAAAGGAGACTTCCCGACTTGGCTGCGCCTCAATGTAGCGTTTTACATACGATTCCAGAGTCGCGTCATCCATCTTCCAGCGCTCGCCATCGCCGAATAGCATCTCCTTCTCCAAGTAGAAACAGTACTGGCAATCCAGATTACACTTCGGACCAATCGGTTTCACCATGATGTGAAAGGGAGCCTGTGCAGCTTTTTCGCTGATTTCATGGGAGGACATATCACGGATTATTCGCCCCTTCCCTACCTCATGACAATGGAAATTTTCCTTTGACAGTCCAATAGCTTAGCTAACGCTTTAAAGTTAAGTATTATGACTAAATTCCAATCACTACCCATCGGGGAGCGTCCCCAGGAACGCCTGCAAACAAAAGGACCCAAAGCCCTCTCGGATGCCGAATTGCTGGCAATCGTGCTGCGCAGTGGCACCCGTGGACTCGATATCCTCAGCCTGTCACATGAAATCCTTCGGGGTATCGGTTCCTTACGGGGCCTGCTGCGGATGACTCCGGACGAATTGCGAGCCTATCATGGAATTGGCGAGGTCAAGTCGCTGCAGATGCAGGCAATGATCGAGATATCCCGGCGAATCGTATCATCGGGTGAAGCTGCCCCATTAATGGATAGCCCGGACAAGGTATTCAACTGGCTCAAGCCGATCGCCGACGGAGAAGCTGTGGAGAAGTTCTGGGTACTGTCTTTAAATCGGAAGAATCGACTGTTAAAATGCGAGGCAGTAACCAGCGGAACTGCGACAGCAAGCCTGGTACATCCTAGGGAGGTCTTTCGTGAAGCCATCCGCAACAGTGCCTCCGCCCTGATCTGTGCCCACAATCATCCCAGTGGTGATCCGTCACCCAGCCAAGCCGATATTCGGGCCACACGCCAGCTCCGCGAAGCGGCGAAAGTAGTCCAACTGGACCTGCTGGATCATGTCATCATCGGCCAGAACGAACACGACCCCGGCGGCAACGGCTACTACTCCTTCGCAGAATCCGGGCTGTTGTAGACAACTACGAATCTCACGAAATTCCTGAATATTATTAACTACGAAAGGTACGGGATATACGAATTTCGGAATGGGCAGAATGCCCATAATATATCAGCCCAGTCCGTAGCCCCGCGAATGCGGGGGCGTCAACCTAAGGGATACAAAAGACCATAATTCTTAGC
>JAUVDD010000121.1 GCA_030595525.1 Puniceicoccales bacterium | reverse complement strand
AACAGGCGAAGTGAATGGGTGGTGAGCTGATACGTAGCGTCCTTCGTCTTCATCAAACAACATCAGCGGGAATTCAATTACCCACAGGAAGTTAAACTGGTCATCCGGAATGTTAATCAGGCCACGCTTCTGTAGAAGCTTGCCGGCATCGAGCCGGACACGACCAAGAATGGCACAGGCCCGTTCCCAATCCGCAGCGGCAAAGAATACAATGTCGCCGGTCTCGATATTCAGGCGCTCCTTCAATTCTGCCAATTCTTCCTCACTGAAGAACTTGAGAATCGGGGATTTCCACTCCCCTTCGGCATTCACCCGGATAAAGGCTAATCCCTTGGCGCCCATCGCCTTGGCGTCATTTTCCAGATCACGCATTTCACCTTGCGTGGCATCTCCCAGACCCTTCGCATTGAAGGCCTTGACCACACCACCATTGGCCACAGTTCCCTGGAATACCTTGAACTGGCTTTTGCTGAAGCATTCCGAAAAGTCTTCAATCTTCAGTTCAAACCGGGTGTCGGGTTTGTCGACACCATACTGATTCATGGCATCTTGATAGGACATGCGTGGAAATGGTATCTGAACTTCGTGTCCAAGTGTATCCTTCCAGATTCTGGCCACAAGACCCTCGACCAGGGCATACATGTCCTCTCGATCAATGAAGGACATCTCAATATCAATCTGGGTAAATTCCGGTTGGCGGTCGGCACGCAGATCCTCGTCGCGGAAACAACGGGCCAGCTGATAATAGCGTTCAATTCCCGCCACCATCAACATCTGCTTGTACTGCTGCGGGCTCTGGGCCAGCGCATAGAAATTCCCCGGATTAATCCGACTGGGAACAAGAAACTCACGGGCGCCCTCAGGGGTGCTCTTGAAAAGACACGGTGTTTCCACTTCAAGAAAATCCTTACTATCGAGGAAATCACGGGTAGCCTTGGCAGCTTTGCTGCGGATTTCCAGACTCCGGTACATAGCCGGACGACGCAGATCAAGATAACGGTACTTCAGGCGCAGGTCCTCGCTAACCCTTTCAGCTTTTTCATCCTCCAATGGGAAAGGTGGTGTCTCCGAGACATTATGAATGAGGAGGCTCTCTGCAGCCACCTCGATTTCGCCCGTAGGCAGCTTATTATTCGCTTCAGCATCTCCACGGGCTACGACTTCGCCACTGATCTCGATCACAGATTCGGGACGGAGATGGTGCAGATCCGCCTTTATGGCAGCGTGTTGCGGATCAAAGACAACCTGAGTCAGGCCGGTCCGGTCCCGTAAATCGACGAATTGGATTCCTCCATGGTCGCGCAAGGTGTCCACCCAGCCAATCAATTTGACTGACGTTCCGACGTCGCTCTTGCGCAAGGCATTGCATGTATGTGTGCGTTTCATGTTCTTCCCTTTTTTTAAGAGACGCCCGAACATGAGTAAATTACCTTCCGGGGCAAGAAATTATGCCGGCTCAGGCAATTTTTGAATAGAAAAGAGGTCGATTATCGATGGATTGCGGTTGTGCAAATCAAATGAATCCGTTTACAGTGCCCTCATGAACTGGAAAATCATGCTTTTATTGGCGAGTTTATTACTGACCGCCTGTGCATCCTCAGTTGACCCAGAAACAGGTGAAACCACCGCGCGGGCCCGCACTCCCACCGGTGGATTGCTTAGAGGTGAATTGAGCCCCGATGAATACTTTGGTGCGATCACCAAGGCCAATGAGAAGGACCGCGAGGAACAACAATTCCTGTTGAACCGGGAACCTACACGGGCATATAACATTAAGACCGGCCGCATCGAATATGTTCCAGAAGGCACCACTCAAAAATGGAACGAGGAACACCAGCGCTGGGAATTCACTCCCATCAACTAATCCAGTTACTTTATTAATATGAGCACCCGTCAACCACTGACGGAGATCGCCCACGAAGGCTGGTTGCCGTATTTAAAACCGGGAAGCTGGGCAATTGATGCAACTGCTGGCAACGGATTTGATACGGAATTCCTTGCCGACCAGGTAACGAAATCGGGTCGTGTATTTGCCATGGATGTTCAGGAGTGCGCGATTTTGGCCACTCGCACACGACTGGAGAATGCTAGCCTAATCGAGCGGGTATCCCTGGTCCGCGCTGACCATGCCCGCATTCGTGATTCCTTTGCCTGCGGCATGCGTGGAGAGGTCGATCTTATCTGCTTTAACCTCGGATACCTTCCAACCGGTGATCACAACATCACCACCAGCAGGGAGTCCACTGTGCCCGCCCTTTATGAATCTCTGCTTCTACTGAAACCTAATGGCGCACTGTCCGTCATTGCCTACCGCGGACATAAGGGTGCACAGGAAGAAGCCGATTCCGTTGAAGGTTTTTTTATGAAACTTCCCGCGCCGTGGAAATGCGTGCAACACGTCGCAACAGGTACCGAGGAAAATCCCGGACCGGTTTGGTGGATGGCATCTGCCAGATAGAGCTACCCTCGTTGGAAGATCCAGCGAATGATCTCTTTCCAGGTTGGTGTTTTGCCCTGTGAAAGGATTCCTATCCGGAACAAGCGACTGGATCCCCAGACCACACAAGTCGTGAATATTATATTCATGGCCAACGAGAAATAGATCTGCCATTCAGGTGGTCCCGGAGGAACGGCCAACCGACTCAGCATGGTCATCACTGAAATAGGAGGAATAAGGCTGAGAGTTGTCGCCAAGGGTCCGTTGGGGGCCTCAATTGTGACCATCGTCAGCATTAATGGAATCACCAGGATGACCACAATCGTTCCGGCAAAGTTCTGTGAGTCCTTGATATCCTGGCAGACCGAACTCAGTCCGGCAAAAAGGGAACCGTAGGTCAGCAGTCCCACCAGCAGGAAAATGAAAAACCAGATATATGTCCCCGGTGGAACCCACTGCAGTTTTTCAAAGTAGCGAAGACTGAAGGATAAACTGATCAGATATACCGTACTGAAGGTCAACCCGACCCCGACACCCGCAACCAGCTTTCCCCATAACAACTGGAGAGGGGTCACACTCGATAGCAGTACCTCCGCAATACGCTGCATTTTTTCTTCGATTACCGAATTCAAAAGCACCGGCGTGCTCATCTGGATAGAGATGAACAACAACATCACCAATCCGACAGGAATCAGGAACGCGGCGATCTGGCTTTCCTCCTCTGGTTCGATAAGGTTCCCCTCCTCGTCAACTTCCGCCAAGTTGAATCGCTCCAATTGGTTGTGACTGGTCAGAATGCTGATCTCTTTCTGGTCATATCCCGCATCTTTAAAGCGCTGGTCTTCAATCTGGTCCTTAACCGTCCGACTCAGCCAGTCTGGTAACCGGTTGAAGGTGGGACTGTTGGAATAGTAATGCAGGTAATCGTCCTCTCCTCCTTCTGGATCGGGATAGTCGCCGCCAATAATTGCAAAGGCGAAAATCTCTCCGTCCCTGACTTTGTCACTCAGCTCAACCAATAGCTCATTGGTTTCAGGAAGGGACATCTCTCCATACGATTCGATGACAAATTTTGGTCCGACCTGTTTACCCTCTTTCATGACCGAGCTGCTGCGATTGCGTTCCTTGTTGGCTTCGGTCAATGGATCGAGCAAGACACCGGTGCGGTCAACCAGGACGAGGGTCCGGTCTTCCAAATCGGTTTTGTCCCCGAGGAATATGCCCGCAAAAATCATTCCACCATAAAGAAGAAACGGGATCAGCAAGCTGAAAAGGAATGATTTGGTCAGTACAATGGACCGGTATTCGGTCACAGCTATCGCAATAATCTTACGCATGATCCACCTCCTGTGCATCAATAACCTGATCCGGTTGGGCAATCCGTACAAAAATGTCGTGCAGTGAAGGATGAACCACTTCGAAATGTTCCAGTTCTCCCAAGCCAACCGCGGCCTTCAGAATCTTGTGGGAATCTCCCCCATGACGGGCCTCCCAAAAGCGGCCCAAATTCTTCAGGTGCGTCACTCCCGGGAGATCCTCCGCACTTAAGTGTACTGCATTCCTGAACCGGAATTTAAGCGTGTCCTCACCATAATCAGCCTGAATTCTGTTCAGTGACCCATCGAGCACCTTTTTGCCCTTGTAGATCATGCAGATATGATCGCACATCTCCTCCGCCATGTGCATGTCGTGCGTAGAGAACAAAAGCGTCGTTCCAGAACGCTGCAGGTCCAGTAGTGCCTGCCTGATCACATCCAAATTAACCGGATCCAGTCCGGTAAATGGCTCGTCCAGAATCAACAACCGTGGTCGGGCCAGTACGGTGGCGATAAACTGGATTTTCTGGCTCATTCCCTTTGACAGGGTTTCCAGTTTCTTGTCCTTCCAGTCAACCAGGTCCAACCGCTTGAGCCATTCGTTGGCTGCATCCATCGCCTGACTCTTGCTCAGGCCCTTGAGCTTACCAAAATAGATCAACTGCCGCATCACTGTCATTTTCCGGTAGAGTCCCCGCTCCTCCGGCAAATACCCGATCGAGTTATTGGCTGTAATATGATGTGGTCTGCCAAAAACCTCGATAGTCCCGGAATCCGGCTCAATAATCCGTAGAATCATCCGCAAAGTCGTCGTCTTGCCCGAACCGTTGGGTCCGATAAATCCGAAAATGCTGCCTTCCGGCACCGACAGGTCGAAGCGATCGACTGCCAGATGTTCGCGGAATTGCTTGGTGACTTGATTGATTTCAATCATCGATGGGCGGACATTGGAGATTAATTTCCCGGATGACCATCCAATCTTTTTGCAAAAAATTTTGCCACGGGAAGATAACTGAGAAATACTATCATCGAAACCAGGAATCCAATGCTAAATCCATCCTCACCAACAGCAGGCGGCGATCCCGTCTGGACGAAACTACTGGAAGAAGCGGAAGAGGCGGCCAGAAAAGAGCCCGTTCTCGCCGAGTTGATACATGATAGTATTCTGAATTGCGACAGCCTCGAAGCCAGCCTGGCACATCGCATATCGAGAAAACTCGGACATTATGCCCTTTCCGAACCCCATATGCATGACCTCTTCGAGGATGTTCTCAAATCGAACGCCTACATTGGCGAAAACGCTCGCCGTGATATCGCGGCAATCGATCAGCGTGACCCGGCTTCCAATGGGTACCTGTCACCTGTCTTGTATTTTAAAGGTTTCCAAGCACTGACCGCCTACCGCATTGGTCATGAATTGTGGAAACAGGATCGAAAGGAAATGGCCCTTTATTTGCAAAGCATCATCTCCCAGGTATTCGGTGTGGACATCCATCCAGCGGCTAAAATCGGAGCGGGAGTCCTGTTTGACCATGCAACCAGCATCGTGATTGGTGAAACCGCCGTTGTGGAAGACCATGTATCCATCCTGCATGAGGTTACCCTCGGTGGTACCGGCAAGGAAAAGGGAGATCGTCACCCGAAGGTTCGCCATGGAGTGCTGATCGGAGCAGGTGCCAAAATCCTCGGCAATGTGGAAATTGGCCAGTATGCCCGAGTCGGTGCAGGAAGTGTCGTCCTTGAAGACGTTCCGCCGCATGTCACCGTGGCCGGAGTTCCGGCAAAGATCATGGGCGAAGTAATCGGCGATCCATCTGCCAAGATGGATCATTGTATTTAATTCCGTTGCCTCGATGCGATCGGTTACTTTCCTTCAAGGCTCAAT
>JAUVDD010000113.1 GCA_030595525.1 Puniceicoccales bacterium | reverse complement strand
TTTGATCAAGAATCCGGTGCCCATAATTGGTTTCCGTCAGATCGGTTTGAAGTATTTCCCATACCTTGTCACCGATTCTCCTGGTTGCTCTTCCAATTGATCCTGTACTTGAATGGTGATTCATAATAATTGTAACTATGCATATTTGTAATGAAATTGCAAGGCTACGAGTTATTTTCTAATCGATGGGGGGAACCGTGTAGTCAAGTAATCCAGTATTTGGATAGGCAGCAATTCGTCCCCTGGCTATCATGTTTCCATCCTGATGGACCGTAAATTGGATTCCATTTGAGTTTTCTGATCGGGAGCCCTGGATCTTGATGGGTTTGCTCTCAGGATTCTGGATCGAATGAATAATTGTAGTGGAAGAATTGATACTGAAACTGTTTGAAATTTGAACAGCCGGAACCTTCTGGTTGTAATTCGGGCTATAAAATCCGGCTATCGGAACTTGATCCCGACCGTTCTCTATTTTCTGTTTTTTTATTGGTGTGTGTGCCTTGACTGCTAAATTGGCTTCCTTCGAACTGATACTGGGAGCGAACTGCCAAAGTGCTTCCATATCGTAATTCTTGAAGGCCTGCAACTCATCGAGGATCACAACAAACCCCCGTTTGTCATACAAGACGTGCCGTGTCCATGGCACAGGTGAACGCAAAGGTTCTCCAGTCGGGTGAAAGGAAGTTGTGGCGGAAGCGTAGATCGCTTGATCTGAATCTTGAAATGCCACATCCATGGGAGCCTTAACATTGTTGGGTCCCTGTTTGGATGCTTGTCCGTTCAAGAGAAGAACAGAGTGTGCATGGGGTCCCTTGAAGTAGTCTCGCCACCTTCCCGGTTGATAAGTATATCTCCCGGAATCCGATAGGATGGGACGGCCCTGCAAGGTAACACTCAAGTGAAGCCGATCGATATGCTGATGTGCGGTCCCGTAGGGTCCTGCATCAAAGTATATCCAGTCGGCGGACTGGCTCCAGTTATTGCGCATGAAAACCTGACCGGCCCATGGGAAGTAGCGGGATGGATTTCCTTGAGGCAAAATACCTTTTCTTCCATGGGTTGCCATGCCGAGCCAGTCGAGGCGATTGAAGTGTTTCCATGCGGAAAGCATTAGGACTGAATTTTCGTCCCTGTCGGATGCGTTACTGAGTGGGCCGAATCCATCAGGTTGCATGGATCCTGCAAAAAAATCCCACATCGACTCGATTCTGTCATAGACAGGAGTATTCCGAAATCGGGGATCCGAGTATTCGATCAACCGGAGAAAGGGGAGTGTGTTGGCAAGGATTACACGTTGGTAATGATTGCTTAGTTCCTTGTGGCTTCCATCTGGATAGGACTGCTTGAGAAGTTGTTTAGTAATGGTCTCTATGGCATGTGCCTTCCATTCCTGAGAATGCTGAAACTCCGGCCAAGCGGCAGCTATTGCCAACAGAGCGATCTTTTCGGTGAGCAAATGGTTTCCTCCCCAGAATGAGGAGTGCTCGTACAGGGCGTCGGCATGTTCCGGGATGGATGATAACATCAGCAGGATCGTTTCATCATTCAGTATTTCATTGTCTCCATGAAATACATGTACCCATGAATTCAATACACGACGTGCCACCTCGAGTGGTCTCCATTGTGCAGAGAAAGTTATCCTGTCGGGATATGAGTTGTTTCCGATCCAGTCTGTGCATAATTCATTAAGAAGCTTCTTCCAAGGCTCCCTTCGAGAGTGGGCGTATGCGTGTTGAAGTATCGGAAAGATGGTGTGTCGGTTGAGCATCCAGGCAATTTCCTTGTCCTCATTTTCGCCTCGATAATCCCAATTTAACCCGCCCTGAGCTGCCTTGGGAACAGTTAGCCAATCCCCGTGTATATAATATGAATCATTCAGGGCGGCATCTGCCCGGTATGTGAAATCAACCGGAATATAGGTGGGTTCGAGAATTGATAAATCAAAGGATTTTGCCCTGAAATACTTCACCAACATCTCAGCGGCGGGTTTTTTATCTCCTGCTTCCCATTCATTGAGGATGGTTGCCAGTCCGGGTGTTGATTTGTCGATCGATGAGAAAACCTTATCCAGCCTTTCGTCATGCATTTCCAGAAACGTATCTGAAATGGCTGCTGATGCCCATGTTGTCATGGACATCCAGATCAACGGAAAAAGCCACCAGGATGACTTCATGTTCAAGAATGCTTATGACGCTTGGCCATGGAATGAGCCAAGCGATTTGAAATCGCCATCAGGAGAAGGCCTGTGAGGATGACGATGGAGGGCCGCAGGATAGTGCTGGCAAGGAATGGCCACAAGTAGCTGGGGTCGAATGCGGACCAGGAGTTGATGAGCTGGAACAGAAGGCTCAGGAGCCCAATAATGATCAAGGCAACCGCCATCAAGCGGAATCCAGCAAACAACAGACCTTCTATCCAATCCTTTTTATTCATAAATGGATTTCTAGAATGGGTCATCTGTCATCTCAAGACAAACCCGTTTAAATTGTTCCGATGCTTCCTCATTTGACAACTTCCACACAGGATTATCGGGCTGAATGATTTCTATTTTCAGGTTTACTTTGGCGAACGGGAACGGGACAAGGTGCCTGTCCCACGAATTTAATCGACTCGCAAAGCTGCAATTGGGGACGATCAGGAGCACTGGGACGCCCGCCTTACGTGCAAGAGCAGTTGCTCCAGATTGGAAACTGTACAATGGGCCTGAGGGACCATCCGGGGAAATGCCCACATCGTTTCCCTCCTTGAAGCAACGGAGGATTTCAATGCTGGCTTGAATGCTGCGTCGGGTCGTTGATCCCCGGATTACCTGGTAATTCAGGAACTCAAAAAGGGCGACCTCCCAGGCTGCCATTTTGCTGGGACTAATTAATGCGCCAAATTTATCAGGACTGAAAAGATTACGCACAACCTCTACTGCTACCAGGCTTCTGTTGTGCCAGAAAACAATCATCCTTGGCCGCGATGTTTTGGACAATGTGTCCATGTCTTGTGGATCGATCCTGATTCTCAATGAACGCAAATAGAGCCAAAGCAGGCAGGCCAGTGGATAAAACAGCAGTTTTTGATGGCCTTTTAATGTGTATACAACCGGTCGCTTTGTGTTGAAAGGATCCTGATTGTCTTTTTGTTCCGTGCGCATAACCGAATTGTTCCGATGCTTTCTGTTTTATCAAAAATGCGCAATTATGGCTGATTGATGGGGAAAACAGCATCACCGGTCCATCTCAGTTTGTTTCTCAGGACGTAATAGTGTGAATATCCATCCGGCTGTACTAAACGAAAACGACGTTCCTGAGAGGTGTAAATCTGTAGCGGGAAATTGGGGACATTTTCGAATATTTCCCGACCATCTGCAGATATCTGAACATCCTTTGAATCTCCGAGGAGGTGGACTGTCAATCTATGGGAGTCATCAAGAACAATGGCCCGGTTGGACAAAGTATGTGGATTAATTGGAGTGGTCAGGATCACTGCTGCGGAAGGATGCACAATTGGCCCACCAGCTGAGAGATTGTAGGCGGTTGATCCAGTAGGTGTGGAAAAAATAACCCCATCTGCATGGTAGGTGTTCATGTGTTCTTCCTCACAATGCACTTCCAGCCGGATTAAATGGGATGAACGGGCCTTTACTACGATGTCATTCAATGCCAGGGCGGATCCATTCCCTTCGGACTCGCAGGTTAACACCTTCAAGTCGCGCCAATTGAGATTGCCCTCAAGTATGGTTACGAAGTGATCCTGTACTTCATTTGGCAGAAATTGTGCCATGAACCCCAGGCGACCAAGGTTAACTCCCATGACCGGGATTTTCAAACCGGAGACTGCCTCTGTCACTCCCAGCAAAGTGCCATCGCCACCAACCACAACACAGAGGTCCTTACCTGTGACCCGGTTCTCTTCCAAGGGGAAGTTTGAGGTGATTTCGTGCCGTACACCCATGGATTCGGCCAGACGTCCCAACTGACCTGCCAATTCCCTGGCCCCGGCCTTATTCTGGTTGATTACAAAGAGGATGTCTTTCAGTCGCCCCATGGCCTGAATTAACGTTTTTCAGTTGGTTAAAGTCAAGGTTGCTCAGCAACGGGACTGGTCCAGCCTGCCAGATATTCCAAGTTGCCATTCATTCCCTTGATCGGGGATTCACACCAACCAAGCAAATCGCTGTCGGGTAGGTCGGTTTCAGCAAATCCCAGCACTTCATTCAGAATACGAGTTTGGATTTCAGGATCCGTTATGACACCCTTGAAACGATCTGCTTCCGCTTTGCCCGCCTCGAACTGGGGTTTGATCAAGGCAATGAGGATGCCTCCGGGTGATAAAAACCTCCAGGCAACCGGCAATATCAACTTGAGGGAAATGAAGGAGAGATCCATCACGATGATTGGATAATCCGGGTGGGGGAGCTGCCCATCTTCAAGATAACGAGCGTTGATCCGCTCAAGATTTATGACTCGGGGATCAGTTCGCAACTTGTAGTGAAGCTGTCCGTGGCCGACATCGACACAGGTTGCCTCAACGGCCCCTGCTTGAAGGAGATAATCTGTGAATCCGCCGGTCGAAGCTCCCAGATCGAGAATACGTTTCCCCTCAATAGGCCATGGATAGGATTCAAGAAAACCCTCAATTTTTTCTGCTCCGCGGGAAACGTACTTCCTTGAAGCCTCCACTTCCAGATCGATGTCGAGCGGATATTCCTTGCCAGCCTTGTCGAGGATTTCCGTTCCGTGACGAACCTTCCCGGCCATGATCAGTGCCTTGGCCTGGCTACGGCTATCCACAAGATTGCGGGCCACCAATAACTCATCCAGACGCTTTCGATTCTTGGCCATACCCGGTTTATGCGGTGATTTTTGCACAATTGTCAATGTGGGGACGAAATTTTTACAATCTTCCGGATATTCAGATCAATTATCAGGCCTGTGGGTAAATTCGACTCAATCTCTGGAATAATCAGGCTCTTCCAACGTGTGAGTTGTTTACATTTGAAGTGAGGCAGATTGTAAGTGGTTGATTTATAGGAGGTAACGGAATATTTCGATGTGAAAGGCTTCGAAATGGGGAAATTAGGCCCTCTTGTTTGCTTGGGAAAAACACTGTGAACAACTCGTTAATAACTCATTTAAATGCTTCTTTTTCAGCACTTTACGAAGAAAGATAGTATGTAAAAAGTTGAGAACAGTCTTGACCGTTATGGGGTAGAATGTCAGAAAATGGGTAAAAGTGGAGTGCTAAGCTGCTTAACTAATGACTGAATACGGACAAAACATGGCCTACGTGGGTGAATTCACGCATCAACTCGATGCGCGGAATCGCGTTACCGTGCCATCGAGTTGGCGTGTGACAGGGGATGACGGAAACTATTACTTCGCATGGCCCCATCCTGAAGGCTGTGTTGTGGTTTATCCACCGCACATGCTGGATGAGCTATTGGAGAAAGCCCGTGGAATCCAGCAGAGCAATGTACGCAGCAAAGCAACCCTGCGCCAGTTATTCAGTCGGGCATACAAGTTCGGTTGTGACAAGCAGGGCAGAATCCTACTACCAGATCCGTTGAAAAAGCGGGTGGGTATAGAAAAGCAAGTGAGCCTGGTTGGGCTCGGTCATTACTTTGAAATTTGGGATGTTGCCAAACGCGAGGTGGAAGAAGACGACTTCGACCTGCTGGAGGCCATGGCAGAAATGGGCATCTGATGAACGAAAGGGAAACGGAATGAAGACTGATCGACTGATGCAAAGTGGAATACTAAATAGTGGGGAACCTCGGCATTATGCTTCATGGAATGTTCCGGAGGTACCGAAGCTGATTATTTCCGGTGATGGAATCGTTGGTGAGGCCCTGTATCGTCGTCAGAAGGCATTTGCCCCGAAAGTCAGCCGAGGAAAAGCCGGCTGGATGCAAATTTGGCACTCGTTAAGGAAAGGATGAGATTGACTGAAAAGAA
>JAUVDD010000201.1 GCA_030595525.1 Puniceicoccales bacterium | reverse complement strand
TTGTGGGACCTTTGGATCGAGTGTTGCTTCTTCGAAGATTCTGGGTCTTCAAGAAGAGGAGATTCTGAATGCCATCGGCATCTCAGGAAGTCAGGCAGCGGGATCCATGGAGTATCTCGCTCAAGGGGCATGGACAAAGCCTTTTCACGCAGGATGGGCAGCCCATAGCGGCATGGTGGCAGCCCTGTTGTCTGGAAAGGGATTTAAAGGTCCCAGTTCGATCCTCGAGGGAAGGGATGGATTTCTCCATGCTTACTCCAACGGAGCAGATCCGTCCAGGGTCCTCGAAGGGATAGGTTCCAGCTTCCAAATCCTTCGGACATCCGTTAAACCTCATGCCTGTTGCCGTTACATGCAACCTCCCATTGACGCGGTGCTAAAAATAGTAAATGAAAACAACCTTCGGCCAGAGCAAGTAAAGAAGATTAAGGTTGGGGTTTTAAGGGCAGGGGCTCCTCTTATTGCGGAGCCAATAGAGAGCAAGTACAACCCACAATCGATCGTCGATGCCCAGTTCAGTATGCCCTTTGGAGCTTCCGTGGCGTTGCTCTATGGCAAGGCAGGTCTGAAAGAATTTCAGCTCTCCACGATCCAGTCGAGACCGGTAAGAGAGATGATGAGGAAAGTGGAGTGCATCGTTGATCCCGAACTAGATCGGACTTTCCCTAAACAGTGGCGTGCCACTGCTGAGATCTTGACAGAGGATGAGAAGAGTTATTCTACGACGGTCGAATATCCCAAAGGCGATCCTGAGAATCCTCTTTCATGGGAAGAGATGAAAGAACGGTTCCATGACCTCACTGGCCAGATCATGAAGAAGGAACGGCGTTTGAAAATCGTCGAAGAGGTTGAGAGGCTTGATGGGATCAAGGATATACGCAAGTGGTCTTCCCTACTTTTACGAAAAGAATAGTTGGTTCTGCGGGATAAAATAGTGCGAATGTACAAGATTTTGGAAAGGTTTTGAAACAATGGGCAGGAAAAGCCTAGTCAACAGAGAAAGGAGATAACGATGACGAGTGAACTTTTCGAAAAAGGACTCCAAGTTCGCCGGGAGGTGCTGGGTGCTGAGTACGTGGATGCTTCCATATCACATGCAGACGATTTCAGTCGCCCTTTACAGGAGCTCGTTACTGAATACTGCTGGGGTGCTGTCTGGGCCCGGCCAGGACTGGACCGAAAAACCCGGAGTTTGCTTAACTTAGCCATGCTCACCGCCCTTAACCGACCTCACGAGGTAAAGCTACACCTAAAAGGCGCTTTAAACAATGGCTGTAGCAAAAACGATATCATGGAGGTTCTCCTCCAGACCGCCATTTATTGTGGTGTTCCGGCGGCAATGGACAGCTTTCGTGTGGCCAAAGAAATCTTTGAGGAAGTTGAGTCCAAACAAGAGCGATGAAGGTGAAATCTGAAATGCAACCGAGTCTCATTACGATAAAAATCACTGACCAGATTTTCGGAATTCTTAACAAGATACCTTTTGTTGCCTTTTACGCCAAGACCAGAGGTTGGGCATTTATTTTAAGCTGGAGTCACCGCATCACAGGTTTGCTCCTGATCCTGTATGTCTGGTTTCATCTAATCACCCTTTCCGCCCTCAGCATCCCCGGGGACTATGACGCCAAAATGGCATTGTTTTCTTCCCCGTTGATTGTTTTCTTCGAATGGTTGCTTGCGATTCCGGTGATATTCCACGCCGTCAACGGCGGCAGATTAATGCTTTTTGAAATCTACGGCTATCGTGATGATACTGCGATGATTCGATGGTTGTTCGTGGTGTCGGCTGCTTATGTATGTCTTTTAGCTGTTTTTATGCTCCTTGGAAATCAGAGTGTTTCGCCAATTTTCTTTTGGCTGACCGTATTTTTCATTGCCCTGATTGGCGGATATGCATTCCTGGCAAGAATCTGGCGGTTGGCGCATTCGCAGTTTTGGAAATTTCAAAGAGCCAGTGGAGCGTTCCTGCTGGTAATGGTACCAGCGCATTTTTTATTTATGCATCTTAATCCTGACGTGGGTAAGGATTCTGCCGTGATTATTGCCAGAATGCAGAACTATTTTGTCAAACTTGTTGATATTGTTATGGTTCTGGCCGTTGTATACCATGCTGGCTACGGGTTGTTTTCAGTGGGCAGAGACTATATTGTCTCACGGCGTCTGCAGATTTTGATGACCGTGCTGGTTGCTGTTGTGATGGTTTTGTCTGCCTGGATCGGTCTAAAGGTAATTATTACCATCTAATGGAATGAGAAATTGCAAAATGGAGTTTGCGTATGGCTGCTAAATTCAAGATTTCCTCAACGCTGGACTGCGACGTGCTGGTAATTGGTGCCGGCGGCGCCGGACTGCGTTGTGCCGCCGAAATTCTGGAGAGAAAACCCGGCACAAGAATCGTGGCGGTTACTAAAGTTCCGCATTGCCAAAAATCGCATACCAGCACGGCCCAGGGAGGGCTGGCGGCGGTGGATCCGAAGGATCCGGTCGACAAGCCGATCTATCACATGTTTGATACCTGGAAAGGGTCGGATTGCATGGCGGATCAAAATGTGATCAAAAAGATTGTCGACTCTGCCTGGGAGCAAATTGTCTGGTTGGAAAACAAAGGCATGCATTTCAGCCGCAATGAAGAAGGCCGGCTCAGTAAAAGAACTTTCGGGGGACACACAGTTAGATTTGGCGAAAGTTCTGCTTATCGCGCCGTTTTTGAAGCGGACCGAACGGGCAAAGGGATTATGGACAGTGTCTGGGGAGAAACGCTGCGCGGTGGTGTTTCATTTGTCAATCAGTCTATTGCAACCGAGCTTTTACTGAAAGACGGTCGTTGTGTCGGCGCTGTCCTGTTCCGCGAATGCAAAGGTGAATTTGTTGCGGTTTGCGCGAAAGCCACGGTTTTCGCAACCGGCGGAGACGGCCAGATCTTCCGGGTTACAACCAATTGTCGTCAGAACACCGGTGACGGTCTATCAAATGTTCTGGATGCTGGATTACCGGTAATGGATCTCGAAGCCGTGCAGTTTCATCCAACCGGAATTGTCGGACCGGGAATTCTTGCCAGCGAAACGCTGCGATCGGTTGGCGGTATTTTGCGCAACAGAGATCTTGAGCCTTTCATGGAAAAATATGCCCCGAAGATGAAAGAACTTGCACCGCGCGACCTTGTTGCCAGGGCCATTGAAACCGAGAT
The DNA here is from genome assembly GCA_030595525.1 of Puniceicoccales bacterium. Classification (GTDB taxonomy): domain Bacteria; phylum Verrucomicrobiota; class Verrucomicrobiia; order Opitutales; family Oceanipulchritudinaceae; genus Oceanipulchritudo. The sequence continues at coordinate 892 of JAUVDD010000201.1, read as the reverse complement.
TCAGGAAGGCCGGGGCATAATGAATCCGGATCATAATATCGAACATGTGTGGATCGATCTGCGGCATCTTTCGGATTACATCCATGAAGTCCAAATACCGGAAGTCACGAGTTTTTTTAAAAAATTTGTCAATATCGATCCGAAACTTGACCTCTGCCCGGTGCGCCCAAGCAACCATTACCAGATGGGGGGGATCCCGACCACTGAATTTGGTGAAGTCCAAAGCACCAGCGGGGAGATAATCCGCGGACTGTATGCCGTTGGCGAATGCGCTGCGGCCAGTTTTCATGGCTTCAACCGGCTGGGAACTAATTCCATCTTAGAGCTGATCACCATGGGGCGGTTTGTCGGCCAACGGATAGTCGAATCCCTGGCGGATCAGCTACCGGAGTTGCCTGCAGCTACCGGAAAAAAAACTTTTAATTTGTTTTCCGCCTACCTGGATCAAACAGGAAAGGAAAATCTTGAAGAAATCCGCGAGGAATCCAGAGCGCTTATGACCGAAAAGGTTGGAGTGTTCCGCACAGAAGTGGGTCTGAGCGAAGCCATTGAGACCCTGAAAGCGCTGAAAGAACGTGCGGCTAATACGACTCTGGCATGTAAAAGTCTTAAAATGAATCCAGAGCTCGTTCTGCGCTGGGAGTTGGACAACTTATTGTCCATTTCACTTGTCACGGCCGTTTGCGCGCTGAACAGACAAGAATCCAGAGGCGGCCATGCCCGCAGAGATTTTCCGGAGCGAAAGGATGAATTTAATTATCATACCTTAGCCACCATGACCGAGTTTGCAGAAGTTGATTTGGGAAAACGCGCAGTTGACATGAGCATATTTGAATCCAATTGTGAAAATTACGAACGATTTGGCATTATCGAGAGAACGTATTAAACGACC
>JAUVDD010000328.1 GCA_030595525.1 Puniceicoccales bacterium | reverse complement strand
TGATCCTACACCTGAGTGCGCAGCTCCTCCAAACGGTTGCCGTCCCACCATGGCTCCAGTACAGCCACGGTTCAGATACAGGTTCCCCACCCTGAAATTCCTGGATGCAAGTCTTAAATGCTCAGGATGCCGACTGAAAACCCCGCCTGTTAGGGCATAATAGCTGTCATTCGCAAGAGCCAGGCCTTGTTGGAAATCATCGACCTTCGTCATAGCGAGTATCGGTCCAAATAATTCTTCTTTCATCAACGGGTCATCAAACGGCACCTCATAAAAAAGTGTTGCTGGAAAGTACCGCCCTTCTGGCAGGTGTTCCATTAAACGACCTGTTACGTAAGGACTTTCTGATCTATCAATGGCACTTTGTATCCGATTCCTTGCTTCATCATCGATGACGGGTCCCAGATCCACAGCTGGTTCAGATGCTTCACCTGTTACCTGACTCTGTACAGCCTCCTTGAGTCTCTCCAGGAAACGGTCATAAATTCCTTTATGAACATAAAGTCTCGAACAGGCGGAACACTTCTGTCCGGCGTAACCAAATGCCGAGTAGATAATTCCTTTCACAGCTTGGTCCAGATCCGCACCGTCATCTACAATGATTGCATTTTTTCCACCCATTTCGGTAACTACTCGCTTAACATGGACCTGTCCTTTTTGTAGAACACTGGCATTCCGGATAATCTCCATTCCAACCGCCTTTGAGCCCGTAAAAACTAGTGTATCGATCATTGGGTGCTTAACAATCGCTGCACCGAGAGACTCCCCTTTTCCTGGAAGAAAAGCAGCAATGTTTGTCGGCATGCCTGCATCCAGAAAAGCCTGGAAAAGTTCCGATGCGACAATGGAGCTTTGCTCGGCAGGTTTAAGAACAACGGAATTACCCGTGACAATGGCTGCGGACATCATTCCACAGGGGATAGCCAAGGGGAAATTCCATGGAGCAATAACACCACAAACACCTCTCGAATCATAGAAATACAGGTCTTCCTCACCGTCATAAGGACAGCACTCTTCTCCTTTTGATAGATCCAATGCCTGAAGTGCATAATACCGGCAAAAGTCGATGGCTTCGGCAACATCTGCATCTGCCTCGACCCATGGTTTGCCGCATTCCAGGATCATCAAGGCTGATAGCTTAGCTCTTCTCTGTTCGAGCAGGTCTGCTACTTTAAAAAGCAACTCAGAACGTTCCACCCAGGGAACTTCCCTCCATTTTTCGAAACCATTTTTCAGGGTTTCAATTGCCGCTTCCAAATGTGAAGAATCCGCCAAACCGACAGTACCAAGGATTACCGCCGTATCCTCGGGGCAATCACTCGAAAGATAATCCTGACAAGTCTTAACAGCCTGACCATTGATTACCGGTAAAATCCTCGGATAATCCCCGCTCTTTCTGAACTGTAACTTGTTTAACTCTGTTTGAATAGAGTTCCGATTCGTCTCCACAGTGAAATCCAATAAAGGAGCATTCCTGAATTCCTTCCTGGGATCGAACTCCAGGTGCCGCGTGCCCGGATCCACTGCCTCTTCATCGGGTTTTTCCAGAAGATTTTCAACCGAATCATTTTCAAGATAACCAGAACGAATGAAGCCTTCGTTTGCGGTATTCTCAAGCAACCGCCGAACAAGATACGCCATTCCTGTCAGCATGTCGCCTATAGGTGCGTATTCCCTCACAGTGATGCCCCTGCTGACAAATACCTCCTTGATCGGATCGGCCATACCATAGAGTGTCTGGAACTCAAAGTTATCAGTCGAAAGACCCTTTATACGGGCATATTCCATTCCATGTACCAACGATCTTAGATTATGTGAGGCGAAGGAAGGCTTTAGCAAATCAGCATGGTCAATGAGGACTCGACTCAATTTTTCATAAACAGAATCGCTTACATGCTTCTCCTGCCAAACCGGGATTGGCCAGGACGCTAACCGGGCAAGGATTGTTTCAGTGTCCCAATAAGCGCCTTTCACCAGTCTGACCGATATGGGGGTACCTCGCTCCCTCACCCATTGAATCAGCTCATCCAAATCCTTTTCGGTTCTCCTGAGATAAGTTTGAAGTACCAGTCCTACATTTTCCCAGTTGAGAAATTCCTTCTCAATAAGCAGGCTTTTTATCACAGTCAGTGTAATATCAGTCTTTGTACTGTCTTCCATATCGACATATACAAAGGCTCCAGCTTCTTTTGCATGTCTGAAGATCCGTCTCAAACTGTCACCGAGACGCTCCACGCTTTTCTCGAATCCAACCGCTTTAATATGTGCATACAAGGCGGATAATTTGACCGAAATATTTACTGGTATCTCGTTCTTTAACTCGGTGATTAATTCAAGATATCTGTTGAGGTAGATATCGGCTTCCTTTTCGCTTACACAGGCCTCACCTAGCAAGTCAACGGTTGTACACATGCCTTTTGAATGCAGTTTCTTCAATCCCTTCAGCGCATCACGAGGATTCGAGCCAATAATAAATTGCTGTCCCAGAGAAGCTATTTGCCTGCGAATCAGGGCTGTACCAGCTTTGGCTCGTATTCCATAGGGACTGATATCCAGTCCCCATTGCAAAATCCCAGGAATCCGGTGTGAGACCGGTCGAAAGTAGGCCTGTGCATGGTTAATTACAGAGGAACTGTCTTTCAGTCCCGGCAATACATCTACAAACCTGAACAAGGCTATGCGGAATTCAGGATCCTCCATGGCCCAGGACATGAGTTTGCTAGTGTAGGCTTTGGGGTCCATGAAGCTCATTCGCTTCCCCCGGATTTCCTCAAAGCAGTCCTTCCCAGTTCTGTGAATTGCTGCTTCAAGCTCAGTAAGTATGGAATTTGTCATCTCAACACAATTTAACAAGTTAGGAATTCAGCCTGTCGGCAGTGAAGTTAGCGTGATTCTTGACTACTGGGACGGAACCTTCAACCATCTTTATTTAGGCAAACCGGAATTGCCTGATTAATTCCAATTATTATCTTCTTAACTATGCGATTTTCCAAATATCATGCCCTCGGTAATGACTACCTGGTTTTAGACCCGAAAGACGCGGCTGAATTACCAGT
>JAUVDD010000015.1 GCA_030595525.1 Puniceicoccales bacterium | reverse complement strand
ACTAATAAGGATGGCATCCTCAAAATTATAACCATTCCAAGGCATGTAGGCGACCAGAACGTTGCGACCAAGCGCCAACTCACCATCCTGGGTAGCAGCACCATCAGCAAGGAGATCACCAGCCTTGACCTTCTGTCCACGGAGAACAACCGGCTTTTGATTGAAGCAGGTGCCCGCATTGGAACGGAGGAATTTGCGAAGCTGATAAATATAAATGCCGTTCTTCGGATCAGATTTGCCCTTACTGAGTGTCTTGGGCGAAACTTCGCCATCAGTGGTGACAACGATCTGCTTGGCATCCACATTGGCAACGATTCCGGCTGCCTCAGCAACTGTGACTGTCTTGGAGTCACGTGCGACACGCTCTTCGATACCAGTACCCACGAACGGTGCTTCGGTCCGCAGAAGCGGCACACCCTGGCGTTGCATATTGGATCCCATGAGTGCGCGATTAGCGTCATCATGCTCAAGGAAAGGAATCAATCCGGCAGCTACGGAGATAACCTGTTTCGGTGACACGTCCATAAAATGGACCTTCTCCGGCTCGGTCTCAATAAAGTCGTCTCCCTTACGGGCAGTGACTCGGCCTTCTAGCTTACCCTTCTTGTCGATTCGGGAATTTGCCTGGGCAATGATCTTACCCTCTTCCTGATCAGCGTTCAGGTAAATGACTTCGTTCTTCACCTTGCCACCATCAACCACACGGTACGGTGTTTCAATAAATCCGAACTCATTGACCTGCGCGTAAGTGGAAAGACTGTTGATCAGGCCGATATTCGGACCTTCCGGTGTTTCAATCGGGCAAATCCGGCCATAGTGCGACGGGTGAACGTCACGTACTTCGAAGCCGGCGCGGTCACGATTCAAACCACCCGGACCCAAGGCCGAAAGACGACGTTTGTGCGTAACTTCAGCAAGTGGATTGATCTGGTCCATGAACTGGCTCAGCTGACTCCGTGCATAAAAATCCCGAATGACAGTACTCAAAGCCTTCGGATTGATCAGCTTCTGGGGAGTCACAGAGTCAACGCTTTGATCATATAGAGTCATGCGTTCCTTAACGAGACGCTCCGTACGAGCCAAACCGATCCGGCACTGGTTCATCAAAAGCTCTCCTACGGTCCGGACACGACGGCTTCCCAAGTGGTCGATATCATCGACAACCCCATCGCCCTTCTTCAGGCGAATCAGGTACTTGGTTGCTGCAACAATGTCTTCAACCATTACGGTGCGGAATTCCAAATCAGTTTTCAGAGACAACTTCTGGTTGATCTTGTAACGACCAACACGACCCAGATCGTAACGTTTTGGATCCTGGAACAGGCGCTTCAAGAGTGCCTTGGCATTGGTTGTTGTCGGTGGTTCACCGGGACGGAGGCGTTTGTAAATGTCCTTAAGAGCCTCTTCCTCGTTGCGGGTAGGATCTTTCTTCAGGCAGCGGATCATCGCACCGTCGTCTATCGTGGTATCAATTACCCGAACCTTGTTGATGCCGGCCGCTTCGATACTGCGAACGATGGTCTTCGTCAACGGCTCGAAGGAACGGGCCAGAACCGCACCCTTTTCGGCATCCACCAAATCCTCTACGAGAACAAGGCGGCTGACACTTTCCATCTCCAATGCCTTCGATACCTTCAAATCTTCGATGTCATAGAAGAAGTTAAGGATTTCGTAGTCACTTCCATAGCCCATTGCACGCAACAGGGTCGTGATCAGGAACTTGCGGCGGCGGCGGCGGCGATCCAGATAGACATAAAGCAAGTCATTCTGGTCAAACTGTGTTTCCAGCCAAGTGCCACGGTCAGGAATGATCCGGAAGCTGAACAACGTCTTGCCACTGGTGTGGACTGTTGTTTCGAAAGCAATACCGGGTGAACGGTGAAGCTGGCTGACTACTACACGCTCTGCTCCATTGATGATAAAGGATCCACGTTCGGTGATCATTGGCATTTCGCCCATATAGATCTCCTCATCCTTAATGGAGTCCTCTTCACGCAAACGAAGTTTGACGTAGAGTGAGATGGAATAGGTAACGCCTTCACGGATCGCTTCCATTTCGGTCATCTTTGGACCGGAAAGGGTGTACGATACATATTCGAGGCTACAGCGGCCATCATAGCTCTCAATGGGGAATACTTCCCTGAGAACCGCTTCCAGGCCAAGATGGTTGCGCTGCGTTGGGGCAAGCTCTTCCTGCAGGAATTCCTTGAAGGAATCGCTCTGGATTTGAATCAGGTTCGGCGGTGCGATAACCTCTTTCAGTTTCCCAAAGTTTTTTCGGTCGGACATGATGATTACAGATTTACTACGGTGAACGGGTTATGGAAACCAGAGAGCAGGTCAAAGGATTGGCCTGTTCTCTGGGTTCATTTATGGAATGATAATAACAGGCAAGGCTGGCAGTGCCCTTTGCGGGATCTGCCAGCTTGCCTGGATAAACTGTAAGTTCTGATTTCTCAGTTTTACTTAATTTCGACTTCGGCGCCAGTGGCTTCCAACTTCTTCTTGAGGTCTTCGGCGTCGTCCTTGGTAGTGGCTTCCTTGACAGCCTTCGGTGCACTCTCAACGAGGTCCTTGGCTTCCTTGAGGCCGAGACCTGTCATGCTGCGAACTTCCTTAATAACAGCAATTTTGTTGCTGCCGAAGCTCTTCAGGATAACATCGAATTCGGTCTGTTCCTCTACTTCGTCACCGCCGTCGGCAGCCGGAGCAGCCGCAAAAGCAGCGACAGGAGCAGCAGCGCTAACGCCCCACTTTTCCTCGAGTTCTTTGACCAAACCAGCGATTTCCAAAACTGACTGGTTACTGAGCCATTCAATGACGGCTTCTTTAGTGATATCTGCCATGGTATTTTCTCCGTCTGAGGTAACTAGCGCTACTTACACACCTTGTGCTTTGGCTGTTTAAGGAGACTTTCTCCCTAGTCACTTCGGTCAGGTTGAATTTAAAATTATACGATATAAAAATGAGGTTACTCGCCCTGGTCGGCCTTGGCCTGCAGAACATTAAGCAGCCCTTCCGGAACGGCTTGAATGATCCGAACCATCTGAGTTCCAGGCTGGTTGAAAAGTCCGAGCAACTGTGCCTTGAGCACCTCTGCTGGAGGAAGTTTGGCCAGTGCGGAAACCTCGGAGACCGAAAGGTTGGTTTTTTCCAAAATACCACCCTTGATCAGGAGTTTCTTCTTAGCCTTGAAGAACTTTTCCAGAGCATTGGCAACACCAGGAGCATTTTCGCCACCAACTACGATTGCGGTCGGGCCCTTCAAGTTGTCTTCGGTCAGTTCCAGTTCACGATCGCCGGCAGCCAGCTTCAGAATCCGGTTCTTCACAACGTGGAATTCTGCTCCCTGTTTGGACAGGATCTTGCGAAGCTCTTCTGTATCGGCTACGGTTACGCGATCAAAGTCAGCAAGAAATACATAATCCGACTTGTCCAGATATGCACCAACTTCTTTTACGAGAAATGTTTTCTCAGATTGCATGATATTATTCCTTAAAGATTAGAGGTTGGCAAACAGGCTACTGTCGAGTCGGACTCCGGGAGTCATTGTTCCCGAGATGGCGACTGACTTCAGATAGTGGTGACCCTTAAGGGATTCCGGACGGGCCTTGGCAATCGCATCGAGAACGGCTTCGATGTTCTCCTGCAGGTCTTCCGCACTGAAGGAACGCTTGCCGACGATTACGCCAAGATTGGCTGTCTTATCCATTTTGAATTCAACACGACCACCACTCTTAACAGACTTGATCGCGTCAGCGATGTCTTCAGTTACTGTACCGGACTTCGGATTCGGCATCAGTCCACGGGGACCCAAAACACGAGCCACCTTACGGACTACCTTCATTGCGACCGGAGTTGCAACTGCAACATCAAAGTCTGTCCAGCCATCCTGGATACGGGCGATCAAATCATCCATGCCAGCCTCATCAGCACCAGCTTCCTTGGCAGCATCAGCGTTATCGGTGAATGCAATCACACGGATCTTCTTACCGCTTCCCTTGGGTAGATTTATAATACCACGCACCATCTGAGTGCTCTGACGTGGATCCACGCCGAGGTGTACCGAGAGCTCAACCGTTTCATCGAAACGGGCTTTCGGGAACTTTTCCAGGATACCGATAGCTTCCCCTAACTGGTAAGTATCGGCATGTTCGTACAGCTCGCTGGCTGTCTTTCTCTTTTTGCTTATTTTTGCCATTATATAAACTCCCTCCTTGGAGGTTCTAACGTTTGGGTTAAAATTAATCGATTACTTCAATTCCCATGGAACGGGCGGAGCCTTCAATGATCCGCATCGCAGCTTCTTCATTCTCGGCATTGAGATCTTTCTTTTTGATCTCAACAATCTCCTTGATCTGGCTGCTGGTAACCTTGCCAACCTTTTCCTTGTTCGGCACACCGGATCCCTTGGCGATCCCAGCTGCCTTTTTCAATAGAACTGCTGCTGGCGGGGATTTGGTAATGAAGCTGAATGAGCGGTCTGCGTAAACGGTGATAACGGTCGGAAGGATGGTTCCCGCCTGTTCTTTTGTCCGGGCGTTGAAATCCTTACAAAAGGCCATGATGTTAACACCGGCCGCACCGAGCGCAGGTCCAACAGGTGGTGCTGGATTAGCGCCGCCTGCTGAGAGTTGTAGTTTAATTGTTCCTGTGACTTTCTTTGCCATTTTACTTATCTTTGAATTTCCAGCTCACGCGATAAGAGGCGTCTCGGTGCTGCTGGAGGTTATTACTAAAAATTAATCTTCTTCTGTGAGGCGTTCGACCTGCCAGTATTCCAACTCGACTGGTGTGAAACGTCCAAAAATTGATACGGAGATTTTTAACTTACCGCGCTCAGCATCAATTTCATCGATGCGGCCACTGAGATTGAGGAACGGTCCATCGGTAATTTTGACCTCTTCTCCAATCTCGTACTTTACTTTCGGCACTTCCTTGCCTTCTGCTTCAGCAACTTGGTCAAGAATTCGATCTATTTCCGCGTCCTTCAAGGGTGCAGGAGATTTGCCACCGGCAAATCCGATGACACCGTCTGCTCCGTTAATGAAGTACCACACTTTTTGAACGATCTGGCCATCCTCATCGTATAGACGACAGTGGATAAAGATGTATCCCGGGTAGAGCTTGCGCTTGCGCTGGCTCTTCTTGCCGTGCTTTACCTCGGAAACTGTCTGCTCTGGGATCAGTACTTCAAATACATAATCCTCCAGTTCGTTCTCTGAGATATAGCGATCAATGTAGCGTTTCGCGGCCGGCTCCTTATTGGAAAGAGTCTGGACGACGAGCCATTGTCCCTGGCGTACGGGGTTTGAACTGGTGCTTAGGTCTTCCATTACCAATGTAATCGGTTAGCTTCTGACCCAATCCATCAACAACTGAATCCAGTTGTAGACGCTGAAGTCAGCAAGGGCAACGTATGCGCCCAGCAGTAAGGTGGCGAAAAACACAACAATAGTGCTGTCGCGCAATTCGGACTTGGTAGGCCAAACTGCCTTTTTCAATTCCGTTGAGGTTTCCCCAAGGAAAATACGTGCTTTGCGGAATGGGTTCGGCATGATCCGTGATATTTATTAAATGCGGTAATTCGTATGAAAACTTGGACTTGAATGGCAGGGCAGGAGGGACTCGAACCCCCAGCCAATGGTTTTGGAGACCACTACTCTACCAATTGAGCTACTGCCCTGTATTCAAATTCGTTTATAAGTGCGGCAGCCGGGAGTCCTCTTTCGAGGAAACCCGGCAACCGGAGGAAAATCATAAGGAAGTTATTCTGTAACTTCGGTAATACGGCCGGCACCAATGGTACGACCACCTTCGCGAATTGCAAAACGCTGGCCAGCTTCCATGGCAATCGGCTTCTGCAGGACGATGTCAACAGTCAAGTTGTCACCAGGCATAACCATCTCAACACCTTCTTGTGTTGTCATGATACCTGTTACATCAGTTGTACGGAAGTAGAACTGCGGACGGTAGCCGGAGAAGAACGGGGTATGACGACCGCCTTCTTCCTTGGTCAGGACATAAATTTCTGCCTTGCCCTTGGTGTGAGGAGTGATGGATCCGGGCTTGGCCAAAACTTGACCACGCTCAATTTCGTCCTTGGCAACACCACGGAGAAGAATACCAACATTGTCTCCTGCCTGACCTCGGTCGAGCAGCTTGCGGAACATTTCAACACCGGTACAAACGGTCTTGCGAGTTTCCGACAGGCCGACGATCTCAACGTCTTCACCTACCTTGACCAAACCACGTTCGATACGGCCAGTAGCAACTGTACCACGACCTGTGATCGAGAAAACGTCTTCAACAGACATCAGGAACGGCTTGTCGATTTCACGCTCCGGCTCCTCGATTTCGGTGTCGATGGCATCCATCAGGTTCTGGATAGCTTCCAGACCTTCCGGCTTGCCATCCAAGGCAGCCAGGGAGGAACCTTTAACCACAACAGCATTGTCACCGTCGTATTGGTACTTGGAAAGGAGGTCGCGAACTTCGATCTCAACGAGCTCGAGCAGTTCTTCGTCGTCAAGCAGGTCAACCTTGTTCAGGAAGACAACAATCTTCGGCACACCAACCTGGCGGGCGAGAAGGATGTGCTCACGAGTCTGCGGCATCGGTCCGTCGGCAGCGCTAACAACAAGAATAGCACCGTCCATCTGGGCAGCACCAGTAATCATGTTCTTAACAAAGTCGGCGTGACCAGGACAGTCGACGTGTGCATAGTGACGATTGTCAGATTCGTACTCAACGTGAGCAACCGCAATAGTAACGGTTTTCGTTTCATCACGAACAGTACCGCCCTTGGCGATGTCCTTGTATGACTTAAAGACAGCCAATCCCTTGTCCGACTGGACCTTCAGGATAGCAGTGGTGAGGGTGGTTTTACCGTGGTCAATGTGACCGATTGTACCTACGTTAACGTGAGGTTTTGTTCTTTCGAATGTTTCTTTAGCCATGATCGCTGATCAGATTGGGTTAATGCGTTTATTAAGCGCTTTGGACTGATTTCTGATTGTTGAAGTTATAATGATTAGTAATGGAGCCCTCGAGCAGATTTGAACTGCCGACCTCGTCCTTACCAAGGACGCGCTCTACCGGCTGAGCTACAAGGGCGCCGATGAAGATTTTGATTGAAGCAAAGTTGCGGAATTTGCGGCGCATTATCGGGAGGGTCAAGCCCTTTTTAAACGATTTTATTCACAAATGGCAGAACGGTCCAAAATGAGGGAAAAATCCTTACGGGTAAACCCAAATCTGGTAATATCCGTCCTTTAGTTGCCGATAAAACGACAATTGGGTAAAATATCCCTGTAAAGAGGTGTCCCAGTCTGAGAAACCTGAGCTCTGTGCGACCAGGGGAAGACCAATCGGTACGCCACCCTGCAGGTGCAGGAACAACTGAACCGGATTCCAAAGAGATCCTGGTGCCAAAGCATGCATGGTGGTCGGAATTTCGTGTTCTTCCTGTGCATTACCAGACGAAAGACCCACCTGATTGACACTAAACGAAACGCCCTGGGAAATTGAAGAAAGGGATTTCTGCTCCTTTCTACCAAATCGGGACAATACAAATGCTGATCCCTGTGGCAGACGGGAGGATTGCCCATTGATCCGCACACGCCCTTGCATGGGGGAGGTTGGCTTTGCATCGGCGATTGATAATTGAGGAGTGAAGGGCTCAAAAATCTCCGTGGCAGACTGGAGACTGGCCACATTCGACATCTCACTTACCAGATTCCACTCTGTTGGCATGAACAAGGGGGCACTATCATTCAGCACAGCTTGATCGATTATGGCCGGTGCGGTGTCCTCTCCCAAACTCCCAAGATATTGAACCTGGTGCCGATCTGGAAGGAATTGTTTAGATTGAGGAACCTCTATACGTATAACCAATAACACCATCAGGTGCACAAGAAGCCCTCCAAAAATGGAAAGAATGGCTATGGCATAGGCACTTTTCATTATGATTTAGAGAATCCTACTCCTTGATAGAGGATTTTTCTTCTCCACTGGAATCCCTGGAGTTCAACAATTCTGCCGCGAGATGAACTTCTGAAAAGCCCGCGGTACGGGCAATATCCATTAAATTGAACAAAGTGGAGGAATTAATGGAAGCATCCGCCTTCAATAACAGAACGGGAGATTTTTCCTCTCCGAAATCAGCGACGTATCTGATTAAGTGCTCTTCCAAGGTCAGTTTAGCCAGCTTTCGACCCTCAAAGAAGTATAATTCGTTGCGTCCCACGGTGAGGACAGCTGAAGGCGCCACCGTAGTGGATTCCAATGTCCGGCTTACCGGAAGCTGAATGGAAGTTCCGGGAGAAAGGATAAACGCAGAGGCATTCAAGGCCACAAAAACGGCTATAAACAAGGCATCGAGGAATGGAACGACATCAAACCCAGGTTTGGGCTGGCAACGCAAATGGCGCTTAAACTCGAGAGGTTCAGTCAATCCTGCCATGATTAATCCTCTTCAGAATTTGTATCACTCTCTCCGTTTGCTGGAAAATCCTGTTGAAGGAACTGGATAAGATCGTGACCAGTATATTCCATATCATGAACCAGAGCACGGACCCGGCCATGTAGGAAGTGGTGAGCAATATGCGCCATAACGGCGATCATCAATCCAAATGCGGTAGAAAGGAGGGCCTGCCCCACTCCACCTAACAGGAGTCCAAAGGTTGGATAACCCGTAGTCTCGCTGAGGGACACCCCAAAGAACGCCTGAATCATTCCCAGGATTGTACCGAGCAGTCCAAGAAGTGGGGCAATTCTCGATATAGCGGAAATTGCTCCAATTCGTCTTTCCAAAATGGGAATTTCAATCAGGGCTGCTTCCTCTGCAGCCTGTCTCATTCTGGTCTCCGAACTACCAGCCTGCATCAGAATGGCCTTCACAATCCCCGGGATGGGGCCTGGAATATCTTCGCAAAGGGTCAATGCCTCCAATCGTCTCCCCCTCTTAGTAAGGTTGCGTATACCCTCGAGGAATTGGCTTGTCCGGATCTGTCCCCGGTGAAGGAACAAGGTTCTTTCAATAAAAACAATGAACCCGAAGAGGCTCACAGCTAATAGAACCCACATCATGGGACCTCCCTGCTGCAATAGACTTACATTCAATTCAGTCATGTCTGATCATTCCTGTTGTTGCAAAGATTCCAATCTGCCCTGTGCCAGGGCGGCACCAGGAAGATTCATTTGCAAAAGTGTTTCATAAACCTGTCTGGCCGTAGCCACTTCGCCCTGATCCAGTTGCAGGGAGCCCAGTTCCAGCAGTACCCTGGATAACCAGTATCTGCCCGCTTTCGAATGAACCACAGATTCGCTCAAATCTTCATCCTGGATGAACCTGTCGTATAAGAGCCAATAAACCGCCTCACAACCGCTTAGATCACCCTGCTGCCGAAGGGAATGCGCCCACTTGAAGCCAGCCTCAACCCGAATGGGAAGTGGGGCCAAGGGTAAAAGGCAGTTTCGTTCGTAAACAACAGCAGCTTGGTCAAATCGATCTGGGTCTTCACTGCCGAGCGCCATCAGGCAATCAGCCCTGCTTAATTCCGCCCGGTATCGCTCAGGATGGTCCTGATATTGCGAAAGGAGCCTTTCATAAAGTAGCAAGGCTGTCGGAAAGTCATTCAAACGCCTGGCCAAATCCCCTTGTTTCAATCGTGCAAAATACACCAGTTCATGTCCGGGGTAGGAGGAAACCAGTCTTTCTAAAATTGTAATAGCTTCCTGCAGGTGAATATTGAGACCTCTTTGTTCGGCATTCAAGGCGGCCTCCCACAAGGCAATTGGGGCGAATTCACTCTCGGGGAATCTGTCTACGAGAGCGATCAGGCTTTGCTGGGCACTGACCAGACTATCAGCCGCCGATTCACTTCGCGATTCCACCAGATAGGAAAGGATCGTCGGTCCACTTTCAGGAAAAGTCTCTCTCAGCTGCTCAAAGGTAGCTATACCTGCATCGCGTTGACCAGAATAGACCTCAGCTTCTCCCTGCAAGAGGAGCAAGTGGCTCCTGACTTCAGCAAGGAATTCAGGTACAAGACCCGTCTCATCGCTCGAAAGCTCTTCCAGCAGACGCTTTGCCATATCTATGGCTTCATCCTGTGGACCCGCTTCCAAAGTAAGCCTTGCCTCCAACCATCTGAACCTGATGGCCAATGCTGAGGAAATTTGCGAATCATCGGACTGGGAATGCTCGAGGAAATCCTGGATACGCAGGAAGGCTTCCGCCGATTGTTCATTCCGACGCATATGATCCAGCAAGTTCCACTCGGCTTTCCAAATCATCTCTTCGGGAATACGGGAATCATTCCTGATGGTATCGATCATTTTTCCCGCTTCAGTAAAGCGGCCTGATCCAATCTCCGAAATAATCCTCTGGAAGAATATGCCTGGAGCCAGTTCTTCGGGGGCATCCCTTAACATGGCACCGTACATGTCGGCAGCATTGGCAAAATCTCCGTTCAGGAAGTAACAATCAGCAATCAAAATACCTGCTTCCAAAGAGTCGTCGCTATCCGGGAATTGCTGGCGCAACTGATTCAGGTAACCTGCCGCTGTCCGGTATCTGGGAGGAGTCTGGTTCCATGATGTATAGGCCAACATTCTGAGGGCATTGGCGACAAAAGCTGAATTCGGATACCTCTCCAACAGGGCCTGTGCGCTGTTGCCGGCTTCATCGAAGTCGCCCATATCTGCCCGGAAATAAGCCATGAATGCCAGAAAACGATCCGACAGAGGGTGTGGGACAGGAGCTGCCAACCATTCCTCCAGGTCAGCGATGAATACATCCCGGTCCTGTGGATTTCCAATTGCCTGAGCGAGCAAGGTCAGGGCCAGGGATTGATGCTCAGAGGAACTGTTGCCCTCGACAATAACTTCCCGCAGGGCCAATCTTCCACGAGTCGACTCCGCCCCGGCAATATTCCCCATGAGTAAAAGAAATTCCGACCTGAGGTTAAATTCCCGCAACCCCGGTTGTTCCAATTGAGCATTCAAAACCTCAATTGCCTGATCTGTTTCTCCGGCACGATTCAGTGCCTCGGCCAATAATCGAGCAGCCTCAAAACCTCCTCTTTCTCCCTGCATGGATCGCACAGATTCCTTGAGCGCACTGATTGTAACGCTGTCGACTTTTCCATTAACAAGATCCTCTCGCAACCTTATCAGTTCGAACTGATCCCGAATTAAATCATTGGGGGCGGCCACTTCTGCGGCTCTGAATGCTTCATTTGACTCGTCAATTTTCTCATCTCGATTCAACACGAGCGCCTCCAATAACTTCAACCATGCTTGCTGCTCGGTATTCAGTTCCAGATAACCCAACTGTACGATTTTCAGGCTGAGAAGTCCTCGATCATCGGAAAAGTATAAGTAAAATGCCTCAAGCAGGGGATCAGGATCGAAAGATTCTTCTCGAAGTTGCTGCAGAATAATTTCCGCTTCGGTCAGATCCCCCTTTAATAAGCAGACACGAAGTCTGTCATTCAAGAGCCTGGCTCGGGCTGTCTCCGATAAATCCTCCAGTTCAAGGAGCTTCTGGCTCAAAGTATCCGCAACCGACAGGAATCCATTTCCTAAAGCAGACTCGATTCCGGCCATTTCCCATCTTAAACGCTGTTGAAAAACCAATGCCGAGTTGTCGTCTACATCAGGTATCAGAGACAGGGATTCAGATTCAGCCACCTGTGCCCCAGTATTGGAGATCCAGCTGAATAGTAACGCAATGAACAGGGGATGCGAGCGCCTGAAAAACCTGTGGTGCCAATTTAACATGCAATTCAAGGCGCTCATAGTAGATGGAAGCTATAAACCTGAGCAAGAATTGATTATACAAATCAATTAGCAGCTTGATCTATCAGAGCGAGTCGATAACCCATGATAATTATGCAAGTCTTCTGCCCTAAGGAACCCGCCCCGGAAACCCGCGCCTGTGCGGATCCGGATTCGGTAAAAAAACTCACCGGACTTGGGCTGACTGTTGTCGTCGAGTCCGGTATCGGCCTCTCCAGTGATCATGACGACGCAGCCTATGAAGCTGCTGGTGCCTCTGTCACTAGCGACCGGTCTACTGCAATGAAGGAAGCCGATGCCGTTTTCAGGGTTTCGACACCCGAAGCGGACGAGATATCCTGCCTTAAAAAAGGCTGCCTTCATGTCAGTTTTCTGAATCCGTTTGCCCGCAAGGACCTTTTGAAGGCGTTTGCCGAGGCTGGTGTAAATGCCGTCTCAATGGAAATGGTGCCTCGGACCACTCTGGCACAGAAGATGGACGCCATAAGCTCACAGGCCAATCTGGCTGGCTACTATGCTGTTATTCGTGCGGCGGAGCGAATGAACAGTATCCTGCCGATGATGATGACGCCGGCCGGCACAATTTCACCTGCAAAGGTCTTTATCATAGGCGTCGGCGTTGCAGGCTTACAGGCCATTGCTACTGCCAAGCGCCTCGGCGCACGGGTTGAAGCATTCGATACGCGGCCAGTGGTGGAAGAACAAGTACGTTCCCTTGGTGCCAAGTTCGTGAAGATCAACCTGGGAGAAACAGGACAAACCGATCAGGGCTACGCCAAGGAGCTGACTCCCGAGCAGCTGGAAATTCAGCGCAAGGGTATGGCCAAGGTTTGTTCCCAAAGCGACATTGTAATCACCACTGCCAAACTGTTTGGTCGTCCTGCCCCGACGGTTGTGACCAAGGACATGGTGGCCGGAATGAGACGTGGCAGTATCGTCGTTGACCTCGCGGCCGAGACGGGTGGCAATGTCGAGGGAACGGTGGCTGACGAGGAAGTCATCACCGAGAACGGCGTACGGATAATTGGAACTGCCAAACTTGAAGCCTGTCTCCCATGCAATGCCACTCAGATGTACAGTGCCAATGTTGCCAACTTCCTTGAGCACTTCTGGGATGAGGAATCCAAGGAATTCAAATACAACCTGGATGATGAAATCCTTTCCGGCTGCATGATGACTCATGATGGTGCTATCCGGGATGAGCGCTTTCGCGACTGATCTTTCAAATTAACATTTAACAGCAAAACATAAGATTATGGAACTTATACAGCTAATATTCATCTTCGTGCTTGCAGCATTTCTAGGCTATGAGCTGATCAAGAAGGTGCCCTCCCAGTTGCACACGCCGCTGATGTCGGGATCCAACGCGATCAGTGGCATCACGATCGTCGGCGCTATTCTGGCGGTGAATGTCGACGCATCGCCATTTACCCTCGGGCTTGGTTTACTGGCACTCATTCTGGCAACTATCAACGTGGTTGGTGGTTATATGGTGACCGACCGCATGCTTGCCATGTTCAAGCGTAAGGAGGCGAAGAAATGAGTGCCACCATCATCAATTTAAGCTATATCGCCGCATCGATCCTATTTGTAATCGGGATCAAGATGCTTGGCTCTGCCAAGACTGCCCGGAAAGGGAATATGCTCTCTTCTGTTGGTATGCTTTTGGCCATTGTTGTGACTCTTTTAGACAAAGGTCTGGATTATAAGTGGATTATAGCTGGTCTGGCTATTGGGTCACTTGTAGGTGTCGTGGCCGCCCGTTTGATTAAAATGACTTCCATGCCGGAGATGGTTGCCCTGTTCAACGGTTTCGGTGGTTTAGCCAGTTTGCTGGTAGGTTGGGCAGAATATGAAAAGATCCGCTCAGTTGGATTTATTGAATTCTTTCTTCGTTCCGATACACCGGCGACCTTCACCGCATCTGTCATTATCCTGGCAGTGATTATCGGTGGAATCACTTTCACAGGTAGTGTCCAGGCGTGGGGCAAACTGTCAGGTAAACTTGGCAGCAAGGCGGTAATTATCCCGGCCCAGCGCATAATCAACGGTTCTATCGTACTCGGATTGGTAATCTGTTCTTTGATCTTCATCTTCGGACAGAATCTGGAAGTCGATGCAGGAACACAGTTCTCGATCTTCCTGGCAGTCGTTGTACTGTCCCTGATCCTTGGAGTGCTCGGTGTCCTGCCGATTGGCGGCGGAGACATGCCAGTTGTCATATCCCTGTTGAACAGTTGCTCCGGATTGGCGGCTGCAGCTGCGGGTTTTGTTATTCTCAATAACGTGTTGATCGTGGCAGGCTGTCTCGTCGGCTGTAGTGGTTTAATTCTAACCATTATCATGTGTAAGGCCATGAACCGCAGTCTGACCAATGTCCTGTTCAGCGGTTTTGGATCTTCCGTTCAGAAGGTTGGAGCCGAAGTGAAGGGTGAAATGAAGGCTGCTTCCATCGAAGATGCCTACTATGTCCTTGAGGCTGCTCAATCCGTGGTGGTTATTCCGGGTTACGGGATGGCCGTTGCTCAGGCCCAGCACGTGGTCAAGGAACTCGGTGACCTTCTTGAAGAGAATGGTTGCGAAGTTAAGTACGCCATTCACCCCGTTGCCGGACGTATGCCCGGCCACATGAACGTGCTTCTTGCCGAAGCAGATGTTCCATACGAACAGCTCGT
>JAUVDD010000135.1 GCA_030595525.1 Puniceicoccales bacterium | reverse complement strand
GCGAAGAAGTTGCCGACCGTCCGGTTTATCCAGAGGACCTTATCGGCAGTATCTATGAATTGGCAGGAATCGATCCGGATGGCACAATCATGAACGGCGCTGGTGAAAATGTACCCCTTACCCTTCCAACCAAGGGCAAAGGCCGTCTGTACGAAATTATGTAAGGCATGTTATGAAAACCATCTCTTTATCCTTTCTGGTCACAACCATTCTGGCATTCGCTGCCAGTATGGCTAATGCGCAAATTTGGAACAAGGCCCATGTCGCTTACGTTTACCCAGCCGGTGGTCAGGCCGGTACCACTTTCGAAGTAACAGTGGGTGGCAAGGGGATCAACCGTATCAAGGATGTTGAGATCACAGGCGGTGGTGTCCGCGGTGAGTTTGTTCAGCACATAGGCAACTACCAACAAAAGCTGCAGGAACAATTCCGCACGATCCAGGCAGAACGTTCAGGAAAAAAAAGGATCCCGGAACGGAAATTTGGACCCAGACCGGAACATGATCTCTTTACCCGAATAGAGGAAATGCCGGACACTGATCTGCGGATCATTGCCGCCAAATTCCAACAAAAGGAACGCGTTCAAAGAAACCGTGAACTGGCAGAGCTTACTGTGATCAAAGTAACGATTGATCCAAGAGCCAGGCCCGGAATGCGCGAACTTCGCTTGGTCACCACAAATGGTGGTGCCTCCAATCCCATTCGGTTCATGGTCAATTCCATTCCCGAAATAAGGGAATATGAGCCCAATGATCTCGCCTCTCCCGAACAATCTCACATGCAGCTCCCCGGGATCATTAACGGTCAAATCATGCCGGGTGATGAAGATAAGTTCAGCTTTGACGCGCAAAAGGGGCAGCAGCTTGTTATCCAGGTAAAGGCACGCGAATTGGTACCCTATCTGGCAGATGCAGTTCCCGGATGGTTCCAGGCAGTTATCGCTGTTCACAATGACAAGGGTAAGGAAATCGCTTACGCGGATGACTTCCAATTCAATCCTGATCCGGCATTGTTATTTGAAGTCCCCGAAACAGGGAAATACCATGTCACAATTCGTGATTCCATTTATCGAGGACGAGAAGATTTCGTTTATCGGATCGCCGTTGGAGAGCTTCCATTCGTCACCGGCATCTACCCGTTGGGAGGTCAAAAAGGAACCAAGGCTGCGGTTACTGCCTATGGATGGAACTTGCATGCAGGCGGTTTCAATCTGAATACCAAGGTCAGGGACAGAACAACCAAGAAGGGTCTGCTCAACGCCAATGGTGTCATCTCGAATTACGTCCATTATGAAGTGGGTACTTTGTCTGAATCCACGGAGGTGGAAAATAACAACCAGATGAAAGGCGCTGGCCTGGTGAACCTGGAATCGACCGTGAATGGTCGAATCGACGCCGTTGGCGATGTCGACTTCTTCAAGTTCAGGGCAACCAAGGATCAGAAAATCAAAGTCTCCACAAATGCCCGACGACTCTATTCCCCAGTCGATACTCTAATTCGTGTTTTCGATACCAAAGGAAACGTCCTTGCATGGAATGACGACATGGAAGGATGTGGCAACATGACCGATCGAACGGGTCTGATTACACATAATTCTGATTCGGAACTGGAGTTTACGGCTCCAGCAAACGGAGTTTACTTCGTTCAGGTAATGGACACCCAGAACAAGGGAGGTCCGACCCATGCTTATCGTCTCGATATCGTCGAACCTAAGCCCGGTTTTGACATCTACGTTACCCCATCTTCCATCACAATCCCAAGCGGTGGTGCCGCGAAGGCCATCCTCCATGTCAGGAGAAATAATGGCTATACTGGTCCTATCGATGTGAAGGTTGCCAATAAATCAAAGGGCTTGTCGATTAGCGGTGGTCACATTCCGGAGAACTGTGACACAATAGCAGTAGTTATCCGGACTGAACGCAACGTGTCCGGTGGCAAGTCGGGGATCAATCTGGTGGCATCAGCATCAATCGACGGAGAAAATATCCTCAAACGAGTCATTCCCGCCGACGATATCACACAGGCATTTATTACCCATCATTTGGTTGAGAAGGATGTCCTGACCGCCCATATCCTGAGGAATTCCCGTAAGCCACCCAATTTTAAAAAGGAACCCACCGAACAGAAAATAATCTCTGCTGAGACACCAGCACTTGTATCCCTGAATATGAATGTTCCTCAGAGTGATCTAATTTCCTTTGATCTGGAAGATGCTCCTGAAGGCATCTCAATGGAAACGAAAAGAATCGGCATGAAAGGAACCAGTCTGGAATTCAAAGCTTCTGATGATTTGGAAACTGATCTTGCAGGGAACTTGATTGTTGGAATTTACTATCAGCCAAAGCCAACTGCCAAAAACAAGAATCCCAGGAAAGTTTCTGTTGGTGTCCTGCCTGCCATCCCCTATCGCACCCAATAATGCCCTTCGAAAATCCCACTCAACCACATCAGACGAGACATAGACAAGATCTGGTGGAAGTCGCTTCCTCGTGCTTCGTCGGTTCCTCCGGTTGCGAGGAATACAACTTCATGCTGAAACCGATTAAGTACGGCCGGTTTGCCGATCAACTGGAATGGCTTCGCGATTCCATGATCGATATTCTCAAACGGCACGACCTTGAAAGAAGCTGCATTGTTTTTAGACGGTTCTTTTGTAGCGACCTGGCCAATCGGATCGATGAACTGCGTCAGAATCCTTTTTCGGATCCCGAAAGGAACGAAAATGGAGTTGTTTCGTTGGTAACACAACCTCCTGAGACACCGGCAAAGCTCGCTCTCTGGGTGCACTGCGTCAAGGATCCGGATTCTGTTTGCTCAGGAAAAAAGGAAGGCAATTCCTTCATTCTACCACGTGGCGAATTGGAACACATCTGGACAGCTGGATATGCCTTCCCGCTAAGCTCCGGCTCCTATGCTCAGACACACGCCATCTTCGATGCCTACAACTCCTTTCTGGAAACAAAGGAGCTGACTCTCGAGGACAATTGTATCCGCACCTGGTTTTACGTGAAGGATGTGGATACCAATTACAACGGCATGGTTGTCTCAAGGAATGAAGTATTTGCGGACCACAACCTGACCCCGAGTACACACTATATTGCAAGCACCGGAATCGAAGGCTCTTTCACTGATGTACATGCCCTGGTCATGATGGATGCCTATGCTGTAAAAGGTATTCGACCAGAACAGATTGAGTACATCCAGGCATTGGACCACCTTAGCCACACCCACGTTTATGGGGTCGCCTTTGAACGGGCTGCAGCGGTCGCCTATGAGGACAGGAAACATATCTTTATCTCCGGGACTGCCAGTATCGACAAGGAAGGTGAGATCGTTCACGTAGGTGACGTACTCTGTCAATTAGACAGGACTCTCGAGAATATTGCTGCTCTGCTAGAACAGGGGAACGCCACAATGGATGATATGCAGCACTTCATCGTCTATCTGCGTGATCCTAGTGACGTTGAGATCATCCGGGACATCCTCAAGGAGCGTATCGGGGATAAACCATTTCTCGTGGTAACGGCACCAGTTTGCCGTCCCAGCTGGCTGATTGAAATCGAGGGAATTGCCATCATCCAGAATCAGGATGATACACTGCCTCAGTTCTAGTATTTGACTGAAGCGTTATTAAATTAACCACAGAAATTACAAAATACACAAAAGAGAATTTTTATTAGAGTAATAAGCACTCTAATAATTTAAGAATCCCAAGTTTTGTGTTTTCTGTGATTTCTGTGGTTAAAAAGAAGACTAACCTTCGTATCCGTCAGGATGCTTGGAATGCCAGTTCCAAGCCGTTTGAATGATGGATTCAATATCCGTGTATTGAGGATCCCATCCCAACTCGGATTTAATCTTTTCACTACCGGCGACCAATGTGGCCGGATCGCCCGGACGACGTGGTGCAATATCCGCAGGAATTGGATGTCCTGTGATTTTGCGAGCCGCTTCAATGACCTCCTTCACTGAAAATCCTTTACCGTTGCCAAGGTTATAAATCCGATTTCCTGAATCGAGGGAATTCAAGGCCAGCACGTGGGCATTGATCAGGTCTTCGATGTGAATATAGTCACGGATACAGGTGCCGTCCGGCGTATCATAATCATCTCCGAACATGTAGACCTTCTCGCGCTGCCCAAGGGCAACCTGCAGGATGATCGGAATCAAATGCAGTTCGGGATTATGGTCCTCACCATGTTCAACGGTCGCTCCTGCAGCATTAAAATATCGCAGACAGGCAAACTTGAGTCCTTTGGTGATCGATAGCCAGTGCAGGAACCTTTCGATAATACCTTTGGATTCCCCATAAGGACTGCCAGGAATAATCCGTTCGTCTTCCTCGATGGGCATTTTCAGGGGATCTGCGAACAAATTGGCCGTGGAGGAGAGTATGATCTTCTTCACTTCATGCGCGTCCATCGCCTTCAAAAGATTAAGCGCATTGACCACATTGTCATTCAGGTAAAGGAACGGTTCCTGCATGGATTCACCCACAAGGGAGTTCGCGGCGAAGTGCATGACCGCCTCAGGTTTGAATCCGGCGATAGCGGCCTCTATTTCATCATAATTGGAAAGGTCACCTTTAATAAATCGAGCCCCCTCGCTGACTGCTTCCTTGTGGCCCTGCTGGAGATTGTCGAATACCAGTACTTCATAACCCTCGCGAACGAGAATCTCTGTTGCCACACTGCCGATATAACCGGCTCCACCTGTTACCAATACTTTCATTGTGAATTTCTTTTCCTGTTAAATTTCCACTCCACGAATCTGCTGGGCAGCTGTTTCCGGAGTAATGTCCCGTTGTGCCTCAGCCATCATCTCAAATCCAACCATGAATTTCTTCACGGTCGCTGACCTCAGCAAAGGTGGATAAAAATGTGCATGCAATTGCCAGTGATCTCCTGCTTCACCATTAAATGGTGCCCCATGCCAACCCATCGAGTAAGGGAAATCACAATTAAACAAACCATCGTAGCGCTGTAGTAGCTCCTTCATGACCGGTGCCAGGGAAGCTGCTTTTTCTTCAGTCATCTCCGTCATGCGCGAGATTTCAAACCTCGGCATCAAGAGTGTCTCGAACGGCCAGGTTGCCCAGTAAGGAACAACAACTGCCCAGTCCGCATTGGAACAAATGATTCGTTCGTTCCTGGAGATCTCCAACTCAACATAATCTTTCAGCAAACTTGTCCCGTTTTTCTCAAGATAAGCTTTCTGGCTAATATCTTCCAGACTCGGCAAAGTCGGCACTTCGCTCATGGCCCATATCTGGCCATGCGGATGAGGATTGGAACATCCCATCACGGCACCTTTGTTCTCAAAAATCTGCACCCACTTGTATTTTTGTCCCAGCTCT
>JAUVDD010000250.1 GCA_030595525.1 Puniceicoccales bacterium | reverse complement strand
AACCATCCAGTTCCCCGTCAGCCTTGACTTTCCAGGCATTCTCATTGGCCTTGGTCTGGGCTCTTGCCCTGGCTTCCTCCATTGAGCCTCCAGCAGGCCGTTGCGTTTGCCAAACAAAAGGCACAAGCCCCGCATTTTCACTGGTTGCGGCTTTTTTACCCAACAGGGTAAGATCTGATTGTAAGATTTCCGACTCCATTTCTATTCCTGTTTCTGCTGCACGCATAACGCCAACTTCATCCGGCCGATGCCCGTCATGCGTTACCGAAAAACGTATGCAATTGGTTCTCGCCCCTGCATACACCATGACCGATGGCTGGGGACCCTCATCTAACTGAGGTGGTTTGAAGTAAAGTTTTCCTTCGCGGATATAAAACTCAAATCCGTTCGCCTCCGCCCGATCGCGAAGTAATTTAATAGGTGTGCTGTCCTGATTAAGTGTGATATTGGTCAGTCCCTCATCGGCCTCGACCTTTAAGTTATTTTCCCCAGCTACCTCTTGCGCAATTTCCCCATCCGTTTTGGGCTCATCTTCCCTTGAGCGGATCTTCCGGGTGTGCTCCCTGTCAAGAAGAAGAGTCTCGTCCTGGCAGGTGACGGTCACTTTCGCCTCCCCCATCTGCTCAGGGGTATCCGCTTTAATTGTCTTGACAAAACCACGCATGATTTCTTCCTCGTAGTCGCCGAAGTCGGCCTCAATCTTGAACTTGTTCCAGGGCTCAAAAATACCGGCGTCCTGAACTAACCATGTACTATCATCTAAACGTATCGTGTCGAATGTCAACGTGCATACGGAGGGAGCGTCTCTACTCGTTTCTACTCTGGCGTCAATCAGGTAAGAGCAAATATCAGTTATTTCTTCCCCATCCACTGTAATCTTGTACGTTACCGGTTGCCGGAATTCCTGTGCGGTGCTCATCGTTCACCTCCCGATTCTGTTGACCGGGGGATCAGGATCGTTTCACCGATGTAATCGCTGAGCATCAGATCCGCTCCGAATATAATCTGCGGATTGGCATCCAAAATGCGCCACCATCTACGACTGTTATTATAAAAGTGGAGGGAAAGAAGATCCAACCGATCCCCTTCATTTACCGTATACTCAAGCACTCCTGCCACCGGACCGATGTTTCGCGGACGAATACCGCCAAACATCGGTTCTTTACCGTTCTCACCGGCAAATTTCTTGGCACCTTCATACCTCGATCCTTTTGCTATCATCCTTCCCCCCTTGAACACAATGAATATTTCAACATCGTTAACCTCCCAAACTCTGGTAGCCTTGGAGCGCTCCCGACGCTTGTTTGGCCGAAGCAAACACTCGTTTCATTTCGTTATTATAAAATTCGTTATCGCTCTGAATGATTTGCAGAGTCAGCGTGGCTTCGGCTCGGTAGGGCAGGAGGCTCGGCAGATAAGCCTTTACATCGAACTGCATCTGCGTCATCAACACAGGCAAAATCTGTTCGCCCCAGTGGAATTCCAATACAGAAGGGTATGGGTGCGACTGACAAACCGATCCTCCCTCTCCGAGCGCTGCGAGTGTGGTCGCGCCATCCGGTGCCTGCAGCTTTGGTTCGATCATGTAGTACAGGATGTCCAGCTCAGGCTGGACTCCTTTTAACTGTGCGTCTTTATCATCTGCATTCATCCGGTCCGTGGCATCCAGTAGTATCTTCACTGTGAAACTCTCTGCCTTGACAGTAGCTCCCTGCGTCACACGGGGGACTTCGCTTGCATCACGAAAGTCACGTCCGCCAGTATTCGCCTGTCCTTCACCGAACTTAATTTCCACAGATCGTGTGCGCGTGATGCTAGATGGATTGAACTCAAAATGTAGTTCAAGCGGGTTATCTGAATTGGTATATTCAACCAAAATACCACGTGCTACCTTCAGTCCTGAAGAGTTACCATTGGGAACTGGATTTCCATTCATATTCCTCTCCCGAGCATAGAAGTGATTTGTTCGGCGACGTTCTGCGCAATCTCCTGATCCGTTGCGTTTGGCAAGACCTTGACAGGGCCAATGGACAACTTGTCCAGTTTACGGTTTTCGTAGGGTTGGATTTCGGCCATAGATTCTCCTACCAGACGCGCAATCGTAGAAGCCCGATGTTCAAAGCCTGCCGGCAGTTGTATCCGCATCCGTTCAATATTCAACATTAATTGCCTCCTTCGGCAGATATTGAGCGAGCTTACCAAGACTTTCAATCATCATCTCACCCCCTGCCTTAGCCAGTTCAGTCCACACCGCGCGGGCAACATGGGTAAGGTTGATTGCCGAAGATTCTCCAGCAGCCAGAAAGGCCGCATGCAAAGCGGCGTTTCTAATCTGGCCACCCGTTAGGATCAACTCATTGCCAAGCAACACCAGGTCTACATCTCCATCGCACGGCGCACCGCTGGGTATATGCAGACGCCACAATTCAGCCCTCGCCGCAGCATCCGGCCGAGGAAATTCAATCACCATCTGGAACCTGCGTACAAATGCCGAATCAAGATACTGTCGAAGATTACTGGTCAGAATACATGGTCCCTGATGTCGCTCGATACGCGAAAGAAGGTGGCTGACTTCCATATTGGCATAACGGTCGTGAGCGTCTTTGACCTCGCCGCGCTTGCCGAACAGGCTGTCGGCCTCGTCAAACAACAAGACTATGTCCTTACCATGGGCTGCATCGAACAAGGCGTTCAGATTTTTTTCCGTTTCACCAATGTACTTGCTTACCAGCAGGCCGAGATCGACTCTGAACAGTGGCCGCTCAAAGGCATTGGCCACAACTTCAGCAGCAAAGGTCTTACCCGTGCCAGAAGGGCCTGAAAATAGCGCCACTGGCCCACCAGTCACCCGCCCTTGCCACTCCTGAAAGACCTGCTTACGATGAGTGACCCATAACATGAACTCCCGAAGACTTTGAATACAATAGGATGGCAACACCAGGTCATTCCATGTGCCTGTCACAGCAGTCTCAATAGCGCCAGGCAGAGTAATTGAATCCGAGCTGGACCAGCCCAGCAATCCGGAACATGCCCGCGAGGAGGGATGAATAGGATGATAGTTATTGGCTGAATGACGTTCAATGAGACTATTCTTCATCAAGGGAGAATTTATGCTCAGACGCTGACTAAACACCGCCGACTCTTCACCACCCATGACAAACATCTCCCGAATCAGTGCCGGTGTTGGATATGTGGAGGTGATGCCCGGTTGCAGTTCCTGATACATCCATCCCAGCCTCGGCTCCGCTTCGGGCGCCAGACTGCAGGCGAGGATATCCTGATCCATCTGATCCAGGTTACAATCTTTTACAATTGTCTGCCAGGGAGGCTGGTTCCGTAATGTTAGTACTTCCTGTTGCAGCGCACCAAGCCGTTGCCCCATCTCCTCCGGAATATCCGCACCCCTTCTGGTCGCCGCCAGGCTGGTGCCGAGCAGGTCGATACGCTCCCATTCCGGGTTAAGCAATGCACAGTTATTCATGAGTCTGCCTCGTATACTGTGACAAGTAAGGGATTGCTGCGAAGTTTGACAGTTGAACCATCCGGCCGTTTCCTGGTCTTTTCGGCATAAAGAGTGGCCTGCCCCTTGTCCTGAATTGGAAGATCAATATCA
>JAUVDD010000316.1 GCA_030595525.1 Puniceicoccales bacterium | reverse complement strand
ACTTTGGAAGATGGCGAGTCCAGAATTCCTATCCTCGGTGAGCTCCCGATTATTGGCAAACTCTTCAGTCGCGATACTAAAGTCGCTGATCGGAGCAATTTGATCATCTTCATCACCGCCAAGATCTTGAGCGCCAGTGGTGCTACCTACGAAGATATCTTCGATGAAAAAGCTCTCTATGAAATGGGTGTCAGTACCGATGATATTCCTGGGCTGGAAACAGACGAGGCAGAACTCAGGAAGTACAGGGAAATCATGGAATCGAGAGATAAGGCTGACGATCTTGAAAAGGAATATTGGATGACCAAGGAACTTGATGACCTCGACCGCGAAAAATGGTTGAAACAAAAAGGCATCGAGGATTTGGAAGCTGATATTGAAAAACGAAAAGCAATTTATTAACGTTAATTTCAGGGATAATCGAAGTTAAAGGTCTTCGAAAATCTTCAGCACGCGGGCGGTTCCATTGGAGCCGCCCGTTTTGTTTCTGATTATTTGGCCGCAGCTCTGGACAGGCGATCCCGGATGGCTTCAGCATATCCTCCAGAGTCAATCGTGGGCATTTCACAATGAATCACGGAGTAATTCAGCCTATCGAGCTTGCGAAGCAATCCAAACAAGGATTGAGCCGCCTTTTCCAGTGACCCATCCTCTGAAAGCCAGAACACATTTTTGTCCAACAGATTGCCAGGACGGTCCAGAAATACAATGGCATGATCCTTCTGGAGAACTGGCGGATTCTCTTTTTCGAATAGGGATAAATTGGTTCCCGGACTGTAATGCCGGAAAAACGTTCCCGGAGCCTTCGCCGCCTGGTCCCCCCCCAGATGAACCTTATTTGAGATCACGGGTACCCTCAAAACGTCGCTTATTTCGTCTGCGGAAATCGCTCCTGGTCGAAGGATTTGAGGAGTTTCAGGATCACTCAGATCAAGAATGGTGGACTCCAAACCAATTTCACAGGGGCCGCCATCCAGTATGAAAGGCACATTTTCTCCGAAAGATTCCGCAACATGTTCAGCAGTTGATGGGGAGACGTATCCAAATGGATTGGCACTGGGCGCGGCTAGGGGGGCACCGACCTTTTCAAGTAATTCGTGGGCAATAGGATGTTTTGGCATCCTTATGGCCACAGTGGGTTTGCCGGCGGTTATCAAATCCGGAACAATCGGTTTCTTATTTAAAATCAGAGTTAGTGGGCCCGGCCAAAATCTATCTGTAATTAACTGAAAACAATCAGGTAATTCAGCCAATTCCCCTGCCATTGACCGGTTTGGAATGTGTACGATGAGGGGATCCATCAATGGGCGCCCTTTGACTGCAAAGATGGATCGGCATGCTTCTTCATTCAGGGCAAGCCCTGCTAGACCGTATACTGTCTCGGTTGGAATAGCTATCAGACATCCTGATTGGAGAGCCTTGGCAAAGAATTCCAGATTCGGACCGGTTGGAGGGTAGATAAAAGAAGAGACTCCCTGATCAGGGGGAGCCTTCATATAAAATTTTGCACTGTCAGATACCACGAGAACCCTTTGGGCTCCGCAGGAAAACCTTACTTCATGAGAAGAAGATTTCTGGCCTGCTTGATGATCTTAGTAATGTGGCGCTGTTGCAAAGCGGTGAACCCGGTAATACGCCGTGGAAGTATTTTACCGGTATCGGTAACGTAGCGAGTCAGGGTCTCAACGTCTGTACACGTGAGCTCAAGCGGGTTCTTGTGGCGTTGTTCCTCAGTTGTCATAAGCGGCACAAGCAAGGGATATTGAATCTCCATGGCAAGAAAAAAAAGACAGGCTTTCGGGGATTTAATTCATGGAATAAGGTGGGGGATTCAGTCTTGAGTTTACAAGACCCATTTGCCAACGTCCACGAATATAAAACCTTTAACATTCAGTTCATTGCCAACTGCCACTCGATGGGCCGCCTTTGCGATGGCTGGTTTGACGCTTTTTTTGATTTGGGATCAGCA
Organism: Puniceicoccales bacterium; assembly: GCA_030595525.1. GTDB lineage: Bacteria > Verrucomicrobiota > Verrucomicrobiia > Opitutales > Oceanipulchritudinaceae > Oceanipulchritudo. The sequence continues at coordinate 1,179 of JAUVDD010000316.1, read as the reverse complement.
TTATTGGTGGAAGCTGAGGGATGAATATTCTTTCGGCTTCATTGTCCCTTTGTTTGTTGCTTATATCCTGTTTGAGCGGTGGCCGGAGTTGTCTAAGGGCCTTGTTGGAGGTGGAGAACCCCGGAAGGAATCCTCCGCTGAGGCGGTGGGTCCAAAGATTTTGTCCATTACCCTGCATGTACTTGCAGTGTTAATGGTGGTCGGGGGTATGCTATCTTTCCTCGTGGGAGGACTTTATCGGGCAATGGAGGGCCAAAACCTTATTTCATCCAATTCGTTGGCCTTTGGATATGCCAATATCCTGCTTGGTGGAGCCTTCCTTTATGCTGACAGAAGGAGTGATGGAGCGATCGTTCCCCTGAATGAGAGATGGCACCTGGCCTTGCTATTCCTTTTTCCGGCGCTGATCTGGATGTTGTCAGTTCCGATGTTTAATGCTATCCACAAGATGATTAGTACTTTTCTGATGAACAAGGTGGCAGTTGTGGTTTACTACATATTCGATATTCTGGGATTTGCTGTTGTTCGGGAAGGGAGCGTTTTGAAATTACCACTTGGAGATGTTGGTGTTGAAGACGCTTGTTCGGGGATTCGATCTTTGACTGCCTGTTTGTTCGCCGGATCGTTTCTGGGAGCCGTTTACTTTAAGCAACTGTGGAAAAAGGTCTTCCTGGTTGGAACAGCGATGTTGTTCGCATTTATAAACAACATTTTCCGCAGTCTTTTCCTGACCGCTTGGGCTTATGCTTATGGGCCAGGGGGATTAGAAGATCACGTAACTATTTTAGGGATCGATCTAGGGAACGTTCATGACTTTACTGGATGGGTGGTCCTTGGAATGACTGTTATATGCCTTTTGATCCTTGTTAAGATCTTCAGCATCCAACTCGAATATAAATTACCGGAAGAAGAAATAGATGAAAGCACTGTTACTGACAAATGAGTATCCGCCTTACACTTATGGTGGAGCCGGCGTACACGTGGAATACCTGAGCCGGGAGCTTAGTAGAATCCTTCCTGTGGAGGTGAGGTCCTTCGGGGACCAGAACATAAGGAATGAAAATTTGTGCGTATTTGGAACGGAGGTAGATACATCAGAATATACCTCTCCGAAAGCGTTGGAAGGCGTGTTTGGATCTGTTCAAAGAGGCTTGAATTTCAACACGCGTAACATCGATG
>JAUVDD010000398.1 GCA_030595525.1 Puniceicoccales bacterium | reverse complement strand
CATGTGCGCACAGATGCTCCGCGCAGAGCCAGCCGGAGTGTACTCAAAAATGCAGGGGCCATGTTGCCAGCTCGCGATGCTGTCGATGCACGAATCATCGCTGATATTCAGGGCGGAACAGGGCAACTCGTTGACTCGCAGTGGTGGGTTGGCGGTTGGCCCTATTATCGACAAATCTCTCCGCCGGCTGATAGCGATTACGACGGCATGCCAGACGACTGGGAGCGAAAACATGGTTTGAATCCGAACGACCCTGCCGACAATAACCAAGATGCAGACGCAGATGGCTATACAAATATAGAGGAATATCTCAACGCGACCTTGTCATGATTTGGCTCGCAAAGATTGAATTGGAATCGAAAATCAGGACAACTGGAAGGTATTCATCACTACATTAAGAATTAATCCATGAAAGCTGAATTTCGGTACATTCCACTGGTCCTTGCAACATGTCTGATATCATGGATGTCCCATGATTTGAGGTCGTCTGAAATGCCCTTAATCAAGGGCATTTACGGGAATCCGAAACAGTTGTGGGAAAAGGAATCGCGTCTCAGCAAACTGGGAGTCAATGCGATTTTTGTCCGCAGCAAACTGATTGACGAGGAATTGATCAACCGGGCCCGTGCGGATGGATTGATGGTTTTTGCTGAATTTGCCACATTGAACGGCAAGAATTATGTAGAAGAGCATCCTGAGGCCTGGGCCATCAATGAGAAGGGCGAAAAAGTGCAGGAAGCATCCTGGTTCATGGGTGTTTGTCCCACTGAACCCGATTTCCGCCGGTACCGGTTCGATCAGTTGAGGGATTTAGTCTCAACTTATGAACTGGATGGTATCTGGCTGGATTATGTACATTGGCATGCCCAGTTTGAGGAGCCGGAACCGATTTTGCCTGAAACTTGTTTTTGTGATACCTGTCTTGATGCGTTCTCAGGCTATTCCGGGATAACGCTGCCGGAAGGCACGATCACCATAAAGGCTCAATGGATATTGGATAACCATGATGACTTGTGGCGCGACTGGCGATGCAAGGTGGTTTTTGAATGGGTTGATGAAATAAAAAACATCATCGAGCAATTTCAGCCAGAGGCACTCCTCGGGCTTTATCATTGTCCGTGGGATGACCAGGACTTTAAGGGCGCAAGGCGTCGTGTTCTGGGACTGGATTTTGATTTGCTAAAGGAAACGGTCGATGTGTTTTCCCCAATGGTCTACCACGCAAGGATGGGTAAAAAGGCAGACTGGGTTCATGAGCATGTCAACTGGTTGGGCAATCGTCTGGATGTTGGAAAGGAACCTTATCCCAGGATCTGGCCGATCGTCCAGGCCCATGATGGTCCGGAAATCATATCTTCTGTGGAATTTGAATCCGTGCTTAGGCATGGATTATCCGGTAAATCCAGTGGCGTAATGATGTTCACATCCAATACGATAGCTGAAAATCATGACAAGAGGGCCGTGATGAAGAAGGTGTACACCACTATGTATTGAGTAGCATATTGAGCCAACCTTCACGACCAAGCCAATCTTCAGGCAATTACAACGGTCAATATTGTCTAATCTGCTATCTGGTCTGTATTCGGTGTCTCTCCATTCTGGGTTGTGTGAAGAAGCCGACCCACGACGTCTACCTGCTCCTCTGTGCAAACGGTACGATCTATGTCAAAGCTGCGAGAATTAAAGCATGGAAAAGAACTTGACTCCCTTACATAGTATGGGATTTAGTTATGCTGACTTTTGTCGAACACCCTACGTTTACGAAGCAGGCGCAGGATCTATTTGAAGATGACGAGTATCGGCTTTTTCAATTGGACTTGGCCGCTCGTCCGGATGCCGGAGATGTGATTCCGGGACTTGGCGGGTTGCGGAAGATTCGTTGGGGTTCGAAAGGCAAGGGGAAACGCGGGGGTGCGCGAATCATCTATTTGCTCATCCCCAAGCCGGGTATTATATACCTGTTTTACGCTTATTCGAAAGGGGACATCACTGACCTCTCGTCCGATCAAAAGAAGCGGCTGCGCCAGGCCGTTGAAGATATCAAAACCCACTTTGCAAATTGAAAAAGAAAGAGATCCAGTTTAATCCTGATGAATTCCTCAAAGCTGTTGAGGGTGTGCGTGATCACGTAACTGGTAAACGTAAGATAACACTACGCTCAACCAAGGTGAAGCTTCCGCCACCGGCCCCTGAAATGGCTCCGGAGGAGATTGCGGCCGCCCGGAATGCCTTGAATGTCAGTCAAACAGTTTTTGCCCGTTTGTTGAATGTGCCAACTGTGACAGCTGCCAGTTGGGAGAAGGGTCGCCGTAAGCCATCGGGGGCAGCTCTTAGGTTATTGCAAATCGCCCGCAAGCATCCTGAGGCATTGTTGGAAGCATGAATTGCCTCAAATCCAGATTGAAATTGTCTCGAAACTAGCGCTTAATAAGAAACCTGAAGCCAATCCTCATACAAACTTATGGAATTTAGTATGCGTTTAAAATTTCTACCGCTATTAATTGCAGGAACTGTTGCGATGACTGGAGAACTATCCTGGGCAGACGATGGGAAGTCGCTCAATGTTGTTTCGCCTGCTGAAACGCCTACGATGAATGTCGTGCTGTTTCTTATCGACGACTTGGGTTGGAAGGATCTGGGCTGTCAAGGGAGCGATTATTATCAAACGCCGAAC
>JAUVDD010000378.1 GCA_030595525.1 Puniceicoccales bacterium | reverse complement strand
ATCTGCCATCGCCCTTTGGGAAATCGCCAACGAACCGATTTATTATTCCTACGAAGAAGTGAGGGATACCAGCTATTATCCGGAATTCCTGAGCTGGTCCAAACAGCTCGATCTGGAAGACACCCAGGACAGCTACTTCCAATATCGCCACAACATGGTTCTCGATTACATCAATACGATGTATGATGCCATTCGCGACACTGGAGCAGTTCAACCAATTGTCTGGAATTGCAACTGGCACAGGATGATACGTGGTCGTGAGGATGTTTTCGATGCCATTGCCGAGTCGAAAGTGGAAGTGGTTTCCTTTTGCAATTACCCAGGACAGAGTATTCTTAAGAAACCCTATTACCGGAACCCGGAAGACCTGTCGCGTCATGAGTTCTCTTCATTCCTTCGGGACAGTTACGAGCAAGAGGACTGGTATCGCTGGGCCGTGCGTCCGGATTTCATGAAGAAAGCGAAGGTCGTCTACGAGTTTGAAACCTTCTACAATTACAGCGGCTACTTGTATCCCGCCCAGGCGGAGTTCTTCCGTGCCATGGGTGTGCAAACTGCCACCATGTGGCATTACAGTATGCCGGATTACGCACCTTACAGGAATGGATCCCATCATCTCAGTCTGACCAGTACTCCGCACAAGGCTGCTGCCTTTGCCATCGCCGGCGAAGTATTTCGGTCCACTCCACTTTACTCGGATTTCGATCCGGGTTCCCCAGTGGAAAAGGTCAGCGACAACATCATGTATTCCTATGAGAAGAATCTCAGTATCTACAGCACAGATGAGGTTTACATGCATTCCGGTCCCGTTCCCAGTGATGAACTGCCAGAACCGAAGGATGGCATCACTAAAATACTGGGATATGGCTCTTCTCCACTGGTCGAGTATGATGGGAAAGGCATCTATTCGATCAATATTTCCGGGGACGAAATGACAATTTCGATCCAACCGGATGCGCATCATCTGAAGCCACTATGGGAAAAGGACTTCCTAGTTGATCCGGTTACCCGACTGGACCATCAGACAATCCATATATTTGAGCTGGAGCTTGATGGATGGGGCTCACAGGCGTGCAAGCTCTATCGTGTAGAAGGAAACAATATGCAGGAAGTTCCCCTGATGAATCTTCCTTTGATAAAATTCGAGGCACTTCCAGGAGACTATTTGATTATCCGTTAACCATTCGAATGGAATCGATCTCTACGAAATTCCCTTTGGATCCATCGAATTGTAATTCAAGGTTTTGTATCGATTCTTTGCCTACAGAATTATTCAATTTAATCTTAACCGATTGATATTTCTTTGCCGCCTTCACTTTTTCAGCAGGCAACAGCTTTCCGTTAATCAGCAATCGCACACTCATTGATTTGGTCGATCGGAGAACGATCTCAAGAGACTTGTTTTTTCTTGAGACAGGCACATTCAAACCGTCCCGTTTCAGTATCCCTTTCCCGCTTTGCAGTGTGAAATCCAGATAGCCCAGATAGCCGGCTATGTTGTTATCGATATCTTCGGATTCCCATCCTTCGGTCTGATGCCCACCACAGTTAAACTCGAATTGGAGCCAACCATCGCTTGGATCACGGCCATTCACGGTTTCCCAGATATCCGATAGCCCGTCGCCATCAGAATCTTCCCGATAAACTTCATATTCCGGATTCACTCCAATGCCCCATTTCCGGTTGTCGCCATTATCCTTAAGCTCGGCGATGGGCTCTTCTCCTGCCCCTAAATCCCCTATTGCCAGCCAATCTGCCAGGAGCTTGCGATGGCGTTTCAGTTCGCCCGCTAAAGCTGGATCCTGTGCCAGGTCATTCACCATCGCAGGATCCTTGATCACATCATAAAGCTCTTCAGCTGGACGTTCTCCAAAGTAGATCTTCTTGTGAACAGGAGAAAGTTTACCTTCCGCATAAAGTTGATGCAGGTTTATTGCCGGATCCTTGCCATCACGGTATTGCGGTTGGAGAAATATTCGATCGGTCTTGAAGTTGCGCACGTACCTGTAGCGATCTGTCCGGATTGTACGAACACGATCGATGGTATGGTCGAGCCGGTCCTTCTGTGCCGCCACAAATTCCCTCGGCTGATGCGCTTTTCCGAAGAGCATTTGCCCCTCATAGCGCTCAGGGATTCGAATTCCCGCCCACGCCAGGGTGGTTGCTGTCAAATCCAGCATATTAACCAGGTCATCACGCTTTTTCTCTTTCAGAGGGACGTACTTTTCCGGCCCCATCAAGACAAAGGGAACGTGCAACCCTCCCTCCGTACACATTTGCTTGTGCCTCAACAAGTTGTTCGCTCCATGATCGGAAAAGTAAACAACGATCGTGTTCTCCAACAGGTCCGCCTCCTTCAAGCCCTTGAGAATGTTACCGACAAGTTGATCCTCTTTCCGGATGGCATCGTAATGCTGGGCAACTACTCCCCTGTAAACCTCATTATCCGGATAGTCGGCCGGTACAGTAATCTCATCCGGAGATGTTCTCGGAAGATCATCCATTTTGCCCGTATTGGTTTTCCCTCCACCTGTCTGGATTTGTCCAAAGAAGGGTTGATGATTCTTCAGCTTGGAGAATCCTTCCTCCACCAGAAGACTCCCCCTGGCCGCCGTAAAGCTGTAGGTCGCATCTTTGTCCCATATATAATTATAGTCCGTTTTACCCGCATTGAATGTATAGTACCCGTTCTCCTTCATGATCTGTGGAAGAAGTTTAACTCCATCAGGAAGGAGGATCTGGTGTTCCTTGCTCCTGGACGAACGGTGTTCATGGGTATTGATGCGAATCGAGTTCTGTCCCGCCATTAGG
>JAUVDD010000049.1 GCA_030595525.1 Puniceicoccales bacterium | reverse complement strand
GCACCCGCATCCTGTGCTGCTCCCGGACCCGGTTGTGGACCTGCACCCTCAGGGGCAGCACTTGCCGCGGCCTGTTCCTGATACATGCGAGCCATCGCCTGCTGAAGTTCCTGACTGTTGTTGATTTTTTCCAATGCAGCCTTGATCTGTTCGGCATCATTGGACTCAAGAGCCTTTTTGCCTTCGTCAACCAGACCTTGAATCAGAGTTTTCTCTTCATCATTGAATTTATCAGCGCTTTCCTTGAAGACCTTTTCTGTTCCAAACACGACATTATCCAATTGGTTGCGAGTTTCCGCAGCTTCCTTGGAGGCCTTGTCTGCATCCGCATTGCGCTCGGCGTCTTCCTTCATCTTGTCGACTTCGTCATCGCTCAAGCCAGACGCATTGGTAATGGAGATCTTCTGCTCTTTACCGGTTCCCTTGTCGGTAGCGGAAACGTGCAAAATGCCGTTGGCATCAATATCGAAAGTTACTTCGACTTGAGGCACTCCCCGTGGTGCCGGCGGAATTCCATCCAGGCGGAAATTGCCAAGTGCCTTATTATCGTGGGCCATCGGACGCTCACCCTGCAGGACCTTAATGTCCACTGCAGTCTGCTGATCAGCATAGGTGGAGAAAATCTGTGACTTCTTGGTCGGAATCGTAGTGTTCCGTTCAATCATCGCAGTGGCGACTCCACCAGCAGTCTCGATTGCCAAGGTCAACGGTGTGACGTCCAGAAGAAGAACGTCCTTCACATCACCAGCAAGGACAGCACCCTGAATAGCTGCTCCAATCGCAACCACTTCATCCGGATTCACACCCTTGTTGGGCTCCTTGCCAGCAAGGTTGCGGGCGACTTCGTTTACCTTCGGCATACGTGTCATGCCACCAACCAGAACGAGATTATTGATATCACCCTCGGTCAGTCCGGCGTCCTTCAAACAGGCCTTGAATGGCCCTACTGTGCGTTGGAACAAGTGATCGGTAATTTGTTCGATCTTACTGCGTGTCAACTGAACATTCAGGTGCTTGGGACCGGATGCATCAGCTGTGATGAAAGGTAAGTTGATATCCGTGGATTGGGAGCTACTGAGGGCAATCTTGGCCTTTTCAGCTTCTTCCTTCAGGCGTTGCAGAGACATCTTGTCCTGACGCAGGTCGATGCCGTGCTCACGTTGGAAATCTTCTACCAACCAAGTAATAATAGCGTCGTCCCAATTGTCACCACCAAGATGTGTATCACCATTGGTTGCCTTAACTTCAAATACCCCGTCTCCGATCTCCAGAATAGAAATATCGAATGTACCACCGCCCAAGTCGTAGACAGCGATCGTTTCTTCACTCTTCTTGTCCAGACCGAATGCCAGGGAAGCAGCGGTCGGCTCATTGATGATACGAAGCACTTCCAGACCGGCAATAGTTCCAGCATCCTTGGTAGCTTGACGCTGTGAATCATTGAAGTAGGCCGGCACAGTAACAACAGCCTGAGTAACGGGTTCTCCGAGGTAGGCTTCCGCGTCAGCTTTCAATTTGCCAAGGATCATCGAGCTGATCTGCTCTGGTGGAAAGGTTTTTTTCTCACCCTTTTCTTCCACTTCGATCCAGGCATCACTGTTCTTTCCTTCAACGATGTTGAATGGAACGTGTACCGATTCTTCCGAAATTTCAGTGAATTTCCGTCCGATCAATCGCTTGGCAGAAAAAATTGTGTTGCTTGGATTGGTCACTGCTTGCCGCTTGGCAGATTGACCAACCAGGCGCTCACCATTCTTGGAAAAAGCAACCACGGATGGCGTAGTCCGGGATCCTTCGCTATTCGGGATAACCACAGGTTCGCCCCCCTCCATGATTGCCATGCAGGAGTTTGTGGTTCCTAAGTCGATTCCTAAAATCTTACCCATATCTACTCTACCCCCGCAATAAGTGTGCCAGACAGTCTAAAAACTCCTTAAGCTGTTGTTTATTAATATTTTAAAAAAAAATCCCTCTGGAATACCATTAAATTTCCGCTTATTACTGTCACAGTTTGTCACACTGTGTGTCACACCTGTGCTGGTTTTTGTCACACCTGTGTCACAATTATGTCTCATCCAAATCCTTGCCAAATGGAAAGGGACTCTCCTAGGTTGGAAGGGATGGATGATTGGATCAAAAAACTCACCGGAAAGAAGAAGAAGAAGAAGGTCGATCTGGAGGCACTACGCTCTCCTCTCAAACGAATTCCAGGAATGGACATTGGAACAGTTCGCGACCTGATGGATCTGGGATTTCATGATGTAGACGAACTGAGAGGCCGTGCTCCGGAGGCGCTTTTTCAGGAGATTTGCGAAAAAAAGCCAAAAACTCCGGATGATCGCCTTCATTATCTCAGGTTGTGTGTGTACTACTCTGAAACAGATGAACCGGATCCCCAACTTTTGGAAGCATGGAAATGGAGCGATTCATCTCTGCAAGTATAGTTGCGGAATTTCAAAAGCTTGGTTAGATTAAAAAGTGGGCATGGAAGACCAGAATGATATTCACATCCCTGATGTTGTTCCCGTTATGACTCTGCAGGAAACGGTACTCTTTCCCCATGCGGTCATGCCTCTCTTTATCTTCGAACAACGGTATCGGCACATGCTCAGCGATGTCCTTCAATCCCACAGATTGTTTGCTATCTTCAATGAAAGTGAAATCGAGGATGACGAGGATCACGAGGAACCACCCTCGGTTATGGGAACAGTTGGTGTTGTCCGCGCAGCTCACAAGAATCCTGATGGCACTTCCAATCTGGCTCTTCAGGGAATCACTCGAGTGCGCATGGTCGAGATTGTACAGGAATCTCCATACCGGCTAATTCGGGTTGCTCCCTGTAAGGATGCTCTTGATGAGGAATTGGAGATTCCATCCATTCGTCAGGAAATTCTTTCTTTGATAGACGAACATCCTCACCTCACTCAAGGACTGCCGCGAGAATACTTGAAGTTCATCCACTCCCTGGATGGTCTGGGCCCGTTTATAGATGTTGCAGCCCATTCATTGTGTCACGACAGCAGGTTTAAACAACGAATGCTGGAAACACTTTCCCTGTTCAGACGATTTGATCTCTTCAGGGGGTTCCTCAACTCCGAATGCAGTAAACACGAACTCTTCAAAATGTTACAGGGTAACACAAAAGATGAGGAGATTGACCTAAATTAGTCAATTTTATACCCTGTTTACAATTTTTAAGTTTGTTTTAATTAAAATTAGTCTTCAAATGAAGACTGGTTATGAGGAAAGCTAAACAAAACGGATTTACTCTGCTGGAGACGCTGGTCGTGGTTTGTATTGTCTGCGTCCTCTCTCTTGTGATTTTCCCAACTTACATCAATCATCGAGAGACATCTACGGCATCCCAGTTAGCCGACTCTTTTCGGACCTACGCTTCTTCCTTTTCAAATTATGCTATTGAAAAAGGATCCTTGCCAAAGAAATTGCCGATGCGCATCTACCCGGAAGGCATGGAAGAAAGGCTTCCAAACTTCTCCGAAGAAAGTATGATCGGGGGACATTGGGACTGGAATTGCCATCATGAAAAAGATCGATTGGAAATCCACCTGGTCAATCCGGAGGCTGGAGTAACAATGCTGGAGCGGATTGATCAAATGCTTGATGACGGAAATCTCTTAACCGGATCTGTCGTAGGTAACGAAGATCACCTGACAATGATAATTCAACACTAAGTTTGATCTACCTGAATTCAGGTAGACCAAACAGTCAAAGTTGTCTATTCCGTCCAATTGCATCAGGTCACATCTGTAGTGAATCTGTCACTCGTTATGAGACAGATCACCAAGCACAAACCACTCACAATAATTCCCTATGTATTTTCGATCCTGATATTCAGTGGACCACACCTCCATGCCGGTATTCTATTTACAGAAGGATTCGAAACTGAAGGACTAGGATCACGATACACTGCGTCGGGAAATTTTACTGATGGAACTGATGATTATTTCACCCGGACAGATGGCTTTACCGAGGCATCTGGTATACCCGTATTCACCGGATTTACAGGAAGTTACTTTTGGGCCGCAGAAGATATCGACGCTGCGGAAAATGTAGCTGGTGAAGCAATACTGGATTTCTCCTCCATTTCACTGGATGATTTCCCTGCAATCCAGATAACTCTGGATATCGGTGCCGGTTCAGATAGTGCATTCGACAGCGTTGATGATTTTCTTTTTGTCCAATTCCGTGTCGATTCCGGCAATTGGACGACTGCGCTAGCCTTTCAAAATGGTGGACAGGTTTATAATGGGGCGCTCTATCAGGACACTGATTTTGATGGAATAGGAGACGGAACAGAACTCGGACTGGCTATGCAGACGATCTCCAGCGCTATCATCCCCGTTTCTGGATCCTTGATCGATTTGCGTATTGATACACTCATGACAAGTGGAAGCGAAGCCGTTGCTTTCGACAACGTACAAGTAATCGGAGTACCGGAGCCAAATACGACCGCTTTGATATTTGCAGTAGCTTCTTTGCTGATGATTTTCGGGAAGCGATTTCTCCCACAACGGGAGGATTGAGAACCGAGCCTAACACACACGTATCCCTGACATAAGGCCCGCGATTCTTCTGCCGATGGATCGCGGGCCGCTACTTTTAAAGTACTTCCGCTTCCATCCAGTCCGCTCGGATTTTATTGAGCCGGACATTCACTAACTCATTTCTGATATCATGTCCGGGATCCGGTACCCTCACTCGAATATAGTTCTCCGTATAACCGGGAAATCCTCCATCTCTTGGATCTTCCAGCAGCACTTTGGCGGTCTGCCCGAGACGTGCTGCCATGAAATCATAACGCTTTTTTTCACTCAGACGTCTAAGATGAGTACATCTGCGGTTCCGCTCTTCGATGGGTATCCACCCCTCATCACGTTTCATGACGGCCGTTCCCTCCCTTTCCGAGAACGGAAAGACATGTGTATAGGCAAACGGCAGTTCAAGAAAGTACCTGCAAGTCTCTTCAAAGTCCTCCTCTGATTCTCCGGTAAATCCGACCATGATATCGGTTCCCAAGCACAGGTCCGGAACATGAGACATAGCCTCCCGAACATAATCCCTGTATTTACTCATTGAGTACTTGCGCCGCATCAGCTGAAGCACCTTATCGGATCCTGCCTGCAGGGGAAGATGCAGATAAGGTAGCAGGCAATGAGAGGGATCAGCCATTCGATCGTACAGACCACATGGAACAGTTGTCGGTTCGATACTGGAGATACGGACTCGCAACAAATCCGGAATCTCATTCAAGGCATCCACCAAATCAACAATATCGTGACCGGCGTTGCTGAACGTGCCAATATTGACGCCCGTAAATATCAATTCCTTTATGCCACGTTTGGCCGCTGCCCTGGCCTCTCCCAAAGTATTCTCCCAATCTCGCGAGCGTGCACGCCCACGAGCAAAGGGAATTATGCAAAAGCTGCACATGAAATCACAACCGTCCTGCACTTTTAAATTGGCTCGCTTATCAAAGGGTATGTCTCCCACAAAACTCAAAGAAAAGTCCGATGGACTGATTCTGTCCCGCAGTATCAGAGGACGTTCATTCTTCCCCTGCCCCACGTGTTCCAATACAGCGAACTTGTCCTGGTTCCCCACGATCAGATCAACGCCTTGTATCTCCGCTATGACCGCTGCACCCATCTGGGAATAGCATCCGATCACCGCAGTGTAGGCTTCAGGATTCTTTGTCACAAACTGGCGAATGGCTTTCCGACACTTGGTATCCGCCTCACGCGTTACCGTGCAAGTGTTGATAATGCCCAGATCCGCTTTCTCCCCGAACGGCACCACTTGGTAACCAATAGATGCCAGGCGATCCTTGATCATTTGCGATTCCGCCTGGTTCAAGCGACAACCAAGCGTATGCACGACCGCTCGTTTGCATGCCTTTATATCGCTTTCCATGAAACTACTTCACACAAGCATTTGAAGAAGCGTCAACAGGATTGTCTCCAACCGGAAATTGTGTATATTAGGATAGAGGTGAGTATGAAGCGGAGACTTTTAGTTATTGTTTTTACCATCATTGGAGTTTTGACAGTTCTGCAAGGAAATGATCAAAAGAAAGCAGTCGACGATTTCTACTTCGATCGACTCGAAATGGTCCGAGGGCAGATAGCAGCCAGGGGAATCAAGGATTCATCTGTTCTTAATGCCATGAAAAAGGTGCCCCGCCATGAACTCGTTCCAATAGAATCCAGGGATAAAGCCTACGAGGATCATCCCTTGCCGATCGGCCATGGGCAGACCATTTCGCAACCCTACATCGTTGCCCTAATGACGGAATTGCTTGATCTGGAACCTGACGACCGCGTCCTGGAGGTTGGGACCGGATCTGGTTATCAGGCGGCCGTTTTGGGAGAGATTGTTAAGGAAGTCATCACCTGCGAGATCATTGGGTCGCTGGCAATACGTGCCAAAGACGATCTGATTAGACTCGGGTACCAGAATGTGAAGGTACACCATAGCGACGGATATTGGGGGTATAAGAAAGGAGCACCCTATGATGCAATAATTGTTACAGCGGCTCCTGGATACATCCCACCACCCTTATTACAGCAACTGAAACCAGGTGGATCGATGGTTATCCCCGTGGGAAAAAGTGGACGAACGCAAAGCCTGATTCTTGTCAAAAAGGACATGGACGGTAATTCCACCACCGAGGATATCATGCCGGTTCGGTTTGTCCCGTTTACTCGTGATTAACGAGAGGAATAGGACCGGCCTAATCTGCTAAGTTCTAGTGACCCTGACACATCCGGCCAGAATCAAAGACGAAGCTCTCTTCTGTACCGCTGAATTTCCCCTTCATTGCCAGAAACTCAATCAGCTGCTCCGGACTCAATCCATTCGCTGAACAGGTGTAAAAGCTTACGGTCTCTCCGAGTTTTTCACGGATTTCCGTTGCCAGACTCTCTCGGGAGTAGGCTTTCCCACTCGTAATCATCATTTCCATTACTTCGTGTGCGTGCCGTTCTTCCATTGCTGTTTCCATCATGTCACTACCCTATCCACAGTCCTTTCGATAATTCAAGAATAATCTTTCTTTAATTCTTTTGCTTAACGTAAAAGAAATACAAAAATGCCGAAAACAGAGAAAATTAGTGCAATGGAAGTTTGCCAAGAGGAGGATTGAAAATAAGACTGCGATCATGAATGGGACAAGTTGGAGCAGGAAAATTTCGATCGGAATTCTAGCCCTGTTGCCAATGAGCCTAATTGGAGCGGATTCGGAAGAATGGCTCGAGTCCCTGCTGGCAAAGCGATTGTTTGACCAGTTATTCGACACCACCCTGCCCGGCCTGTACAATGAGGGAGATTGGGGAATACGCTTTCGTCCGAAGCTGGGAGATGTTCGGGATGATGATTACATCCGCCTAATTGGAGGAGTCCGATACAGTTTCAGCAATTATTTTGATGCATATGTTGATCTGGGAACGTATGTCATGAATCCGACACAAAGCGGAACAGGTTCGGGTCTCTATGCCTGGGCTTTTGGTGGGCGCTACACTTGGTATAACGTTGGTGAATCGGGCAATGATGTTGCGGCAGGCATTAATTCGGAAATCCCTATTTCTGACCCTCCCATAGAGATTACCGATAGGTATGCACGTTATAATCCATATGTCACCATCAGTCACCAGTTCAGAAATTATCCTAACTGGCGAATTTACCTGAATGCCTCGTACCAATTGGTGGACAACGCCCAAACCCACTTGGATCCCGAAAGTCCACAACCAAGGGATCGCCTGTTTTTGAAACCTGGCGTTATCTTTTTCGATGGAGGTAAATTCAGGTACTCAATGGAACTGGAATATCGTTCTAATGCGCTGCACTTCCGGGGTAGCGAATCCGTCCCAATCGGATATGATGGGCCGTCCGACGATGTCTTCCGACCCGAAAACTGGATCCTCGCCTATGAGGATGTACATGAGGTTATCGCCTATCCCGGGATTACCTGGTTCCCTTCAAAGAAAGTCCGGGAAGGATTCCTCCTCCCGGGAAGCTGGGACGTTGGTTTGCGCTTAAAACTGCCCCTGATCGAGGAAACCGGGCAGAATTTTGGTGTCTCGGTTCGTTTTCGTTGGCATTACGATTACAGCAAGTACATCCGCAAGGAACTGCGCAACCTGATCGGACGCTTGTAAGCTACAAGCTCCCATTCTGCCTGAATTTGAGTATTTCACGTCGTTGTACAATTGTCTACGTCTGAATAGTATGGTCGTAAATACTTGATAATATGGGTATATGGGTCATTATGAATAACATGAAGACTACAATCGAAATTGCGGACGACTTGCTGCTTAAGGCAAAGCGGCTCGCCCGCGAGCAGAATACAACTTTAAGAAGCCTAACCGAAGAGGGCTTGCGAAAGGTCATTGAAGAGAGGTGTAAGTCCAGGAAGTACAAGTTTCGCCCGGTAACCTTCAAAGGAGACGGTTATACAGAGGAATTCGAAAATGCCTCGTGGGACCAGATCCGTGATGAAATCTATCGGGGTCATGGAACATGATTGCTGTTGATACCAATATTCTTGTTTACTCTCATCGAGAAGAGAATGATTTCTACGAATCTGCAGTTGGATGTCTGTCTCAGCTTACCAAAAGATATAATCGCTGGGCAATTCCCTGGCCGTGTATACATGAATTCCTGGTAGTCGTCACGAATCCCCGTATTTTCAAAAAGCCAACGCCAACAATGAAGGCGATAGCAGCAGTAGAGTCCTGGATGGAGTCACCTACATGCGTAATCCTTGGCGAAGGACCGGGTCACCTCGACCAACTTAAGATCTTACTCGGATCAGCCCAAATATCCGGTCCAAGAATCCATGATGCGAAAATTGCCGCCATCTGTCTGCAATCAGGTGTGCGGGAACTGTGGACTGCCGATCGAGACTTTTCGCGCTTTCCGGCACTCAAAACCAAGAATCCGTTGATTTAATTTCCCGCTCAAGTCAGGGATCTTTTCCCATTGCCAAAAATAATCGCATTTTCTTCAAGAAAACTCTTGATCCAGACCAATTCCCGTCCATGTTACTGCACTTCTCCCCTACAATTTTATTGCAGGGTGGAGCAGTCCGGTAGCTCGTCAGGCTCATAATCCCGCACCCGCGGGATCGGAGGTTCAAATCCCTCTGAGAGTCGTGACCATCTACCAGACTTCTCGCTCAGGAGTTCACAGTTTATTGCAGGGTGGAGCAGCCCGGTAGCTCGTCAGGCTCATAATCCCGCAGGTGCGGGATCGGAGGTTCAAATCCCTCTGGGAGTCGTGACCATCTACCAGACTTCTCGCTCAGGCGTTCACAGTTTATTGCAGGGTGGAGCAGCCCGGTAGCTCGTCAGGTTCATAATCCCGCAGGTGCGGGATCGGAGGTTCAAATCCCTCTGGGA
>JAUVDD010000090.1 GCA_030595525.1 Puniceicoccales bacterium | reverse complement strand
GGAAAAGTGGATGGTATTATTCTTCTCGGTGGGTTCCCAAGACAGATAGTTAAACAATTCAGTAGTTTCGGGCTGCCGATCGTTCTACTCGATGATCGCAAGCCTCGGATTCCTGTCGATGCCATCACCACTGATGGGTATAATGCCAGTCGTCAAATTGTGGATCACTTAGTCAGTCTCGGACACCGCAGGATGGCTTTCATGGCCTATGAGCAGGATGGATACAACGCCGACCAGCGTATGGCCGGATTCGAAGATGGTGTGAAACACCACGGGCTCCCAAAATCTCTCAATGTCTCATTGAAGAATTTCAACGACAGCCCGAGCGGATATATAGAACTTAAAAAATTATTGGCCCGGAAACGCCCTCCGACAGCTGTCCTCGCAGTCAATGATACGCTTGCCTGGGATCTTCTGCAGTACCTGCCAAATGACGGTTATTCTGTACCAAATGATCTGAGTCTATTCGGATTTGATGACGATTCCATTGGCCGCAACTGTAATCCTCCCATTTCCACTGTTCGTGTGGATAAACATGAACTTGGTAGAATCGGCGTTGAGACGCTTCTCAACCGGATCGAAAACCCGGGCTTATCTACCACAACTTTGCATCTACCCACCGAACTCGTTCACAGGGACTCTGTCGCCTCTCTTTCCTGATTTGGCTCCCGATTTCCATGAAACAGCATCCCTATTTCCCTGATCATGAATTAAGGAAGGGAAAGCTATTCATTCGTGGAGAACACAAGTTCCTGAAAACGGGAAAACCTCTTAGGAACTTCAGCGACCAGACAGAAGTCGATCAATTGATCGAGGATCTTCCAATAATAAAGAACAAGGGCTACGACAACCTGGCACTGAATTGCTATTGGCACCATTTTAATCGGAGTGGCGATGGCTCAATAGAAGTCTCCCTGGATCCATTGAAGCGATTAATTGCCTCAATCCGCGAACAGGAGATGTTTGTATCCTTATCCGTCGAGACATATGGCGTAGGTGGTGGACAAATCCCATTGGGATTCTGGGAACGCCACCCGGAAGCCATTGCTAGAAATAATAATGGAATAGAAGTCAGGGACACAGAGTATGGATATAACTCTGCTGTTCCGTCCATTTTCCACGATGGTTATATCACATCATCGCGGCTATTCATGAAGCAATTGGTGGAGGAACTCGGGGCGGAGAATTTCCTTTATCTGGAAACCACTGTGGAACCACAGTACATGGGCGACCAATGGATCGACTACAGCCACATGGCAAAACAAGCCTATTCACGTTGGCGCAATTCGACTGAGAATCTGGAAGCCCCGGAATTCCCGAAATCCTTTCCTGTTGATGGTTCATTCTGTGAGAATCCGCATTGGAATAGTTTCCGGGCACAAGCCCTTGCGGACTGGATCAATGGAGATGCCAAGGCCATACGTGCCGGCGCGAATGGCGACCGGCTATGGATAGCGGCTGACTATCTGGATGCGGAGGAGCATACCGCAATTCGCCGGTGCGGAAATCCGATCGAGTATCTTAGCCATCTGACCGAGGTGGATATCATTCAGGTCAATTGGTCATGGTGCAATATTCGAAGGGAGCCGAACACCCGGGCCTATAAGCGGGTTCACCAAGTCATGAAGGACACCCAGCGGGACTGGGCCATATCCGAACATATGACCATCAACGGTGCGGATTACAGTGTGAGCGACATGGTGGGATTGCTTAAAAACACCCTGCGCAACGGCACCTGCTTTGGATGGGAGTTTGTTGATATAGCAGCCGACAGGGATGATCCCGAGCTGCCACCAAATGCTGTCAGGCCAGGCAACTTTAAACCCGCACACTTCGCTGTCTATGACGAAAACTGGAATTCAAAACCTCCGATGGCTGTAGTGGAAAACTCATGGCAGGATTGGCGCGCCCTGATCCGGGATAACTGTTCCATAAAACCAGATCCAACGACTGATTAATTCTGACTTCAAACTGATAAAATGTTTCTGAACAACATAGATTACCTTGTCATCGCAGCCTACTTGCTGGTGTTGGTGATCATTGGTATTCTTTTGTGCAAAAAAGCATCGGGGAGCCTCGAACACTACTTCCTTGGTGGACGAAAATTGCCATGGTATTTTCTAGGATTTTCAGGAATGGCAACATGGTTCGATGTTACTGGAACAATGATCATTACCTCATTCCTGTTTCTTCTGGGACCAAGGGGTTTGTTTATTGAGTTCAGGGGAGGAGCGGTTCTCGTTCTTATTTTTCTACTAGCTTTTACGGGCAAATGGCATCGTCGATCCGGCTGTATGACCGCTGCAGAATGGATGCAATTCCGTTTTGGCAAAGGTAAGGATGCCGATGCCGCCAGGCTGCTAACCGCCATTGTCTCTGTATTGCCGATTCTCGGCATGATCGGATACATGGTTAAGGGAACAGGGCTCTTCCTTTCCATGTTCTTTCCCTTTGAGCCGAATACATGTGCCGCAGTCCTGCTGGCAATCGCCGTGCTCTACACGATGATGTCGGGATTTTACGGAGTCGTCATCAGTGATGTCCTGCAAGCTACCCTGGTTTTTGTTGCGGCGATTGTCCTCGGAGTTATTGCCTACAACTTGATTCCGAATTCGGCGACAATATCGGCATTGGCGGAGTCCGTTACCGGCAACACGAACTGGACAGCATTTCGGCCCACCATGTATGCGCAAATGCCACCCGGATCAGAATACGATGTGTACCGAAATCTCGGAATGGCCGCCTTTTTCTATCTTGTTGTCGCGGTGATTGTTGGTGGATCAAGCGGAGCTGAGCCCAGGTACTTTGCCGCCAAGAGTGATCGCGAATGCGGTAAGATGAATATCCTGATCAGTTGGTTGATATCAGTACGCTGGCCGATGATGATGGGTCTTGCCGTCATGGGATTGGTATTGGCAAACCAGACCTTCACCAACATGGAGGAAGTAAGCACTACCTCGGAGATAATACGCTCCTACTTTCCTGATCTGGCCAAACCTGATTGGCATCAATTAACAACACGTCTGGTTACTCACCCGGATGCATTCGACCCAACACTGATCAAGGCTCTGGAGGAGTCGCTTGGTGGAGAATGGGCGAATAAGCTTCCGCTCATCGGCTTTGAAGGAATCGTTGATCCTGAAAGAATCCTTCCTGCGGTTATTCTGGATCTCGTACCGATTGGACTCAGGGGAATTATCCTGATCACGATTTTTGCCGCAACGATGTCGACATTTGACTCCACCCTGAACGCGGGTAGCGCATTTATCGTTCGCGATATCTATCAGAAATGGTTCAGGCGATCAGCCGGAAAGCGCGAACTGATCACCGCTTCGTGGATCACTACCATGGCTTTTGCCATCATTGGGTTTTTTGTAGGAATCCATTTCAGCAGTATCAACGAAATCTGGGACTGGATCATCATGAGCCTGACAACCGGTTTATTTGTACCAGGCCTACTACGAGTCTACTGGTGGCGAATGAATGGATGGGGCGTCGCCTTCGGGTTGGCTGCCGGGGGCATTACTGCGGTCACTCAGAGAATCCTTATCCCGGACATTGCTCCCTGGTGGAAATTCCTCCTCGTTGCAACAATCGCGATAGTTGCAACCATTCTGGGCTGTATGTCAACCAAGCCAACTGACCGGGACACATTGGTGGACTTCTACAAACGCACACGCCCATTTGGGGTTTGGGGACCTATCCGAAAATGGCTAACACCCGAACAAAAAACCTACATCCAAGAGGAGAATAAGCGCGACCTGATCAGTTTGCCATTTGCTTTCCTTTACCTTATCACAATGTACATGCTCCCCATGCAGCTCATCATTCACCGATTTGATGCGTTTCTATGGACGCTTCCAGTGTTCATCCTGAGTTGCCTGGTCCTCTATTTTGTCTGGTGGAAAAACCAGAGACAGGATAGAGATATGCAAAATGAACCGGATTTGAGACATCAATAATTTAGCCAATCTATCTCTATGAAATTTACCAATAATTAGAAATGAAAATCCCAATACACAGTTCAAAAAGAATTCCCCACATCCTCATATTTCTCATTTTTACGATACTAGGCATGTCGATACACGGTGAGACGAAACCACTTCGCATGGCCATCGCGGGACTGGAGCATGGACACGCCGGAGGGTTTTTCCGTCGATGGGATCCAGAAAGGGTGACAATTGTGGGAATAGCCGAACCCGATGCTGAGGTAGCAGCAAAATATTTCGAAAAGTACGACCTCGATCCCAAACTTAATTACCGTGATCTGAAGGAAATGATAAAAGCAACCAAACCAGAAGCGGTTGCCGCATTCACTTCCACCAAGGGGCATCGGAAAGTTGTGGAAATCTGCGCACCACTGGGAATCCATGTGATGGTGGAGAAGCCTCTTGCCGTAAATTACAATGATGCCCGTGTCATGGCAAAATTGGCCGAAAAACATGGTATTCACCTGCTCACCAACTACGAGACCACATGGTACGCCACAACACAGGAAATCCTGAAAATGGAAGCAGAAGAAGCCCTTGGACAAACACGAAAGATTGTTATTCACGACGGGCATCGTGGACCAGTTGAAATTAATGTACCGCCTGAGTTTCTCGACTGGTTGATCGACCCGGTCCGTAATGGCGGTGGTGCCATAATGGATTTCGGTTGTTACGGCGCCAACATCATGACTGCCATGATGGATAACCGACTCCCCGACTCTGTGACAGCAGTCACACAGACCATCAAGCCAGAGATCTACAAGGAAGTGGATGATGAATCCACGATCATCCTGACCTATCCGACAGCACATGGCATCATTCAAGGATCATGGAACTGGCCGATCAGCCGCAAGGATGTTGAACTTTACGGGAAAACCGGTGCTTTGCGCACTGTCGATAAGACCAAGATGTTCGTACAAATTGATCGGAGTAAGCCCCTGAAGGATGTCCAATTAAAGCCCACTGCAGAACCGATGAACGATCCATACGTGTATTTCACGGCTGTGGTACAGGGTGAGATCGATCCAACGGGCAAATTGTCCTCACTGGAAAATGCACTCGTCACTATGAAAATTCTTGATGCAGCAAGAGAATCTGCCAGGACCGGAAAGACCATTCAATTGTTTGGAAATTAATGGATAAAAAACTTACTGACTGTTTCAATCCGGTCAGATATTCATTTAATTACTCTAAGAAAAACCCGAAATATTTATATCGAATTAACTATACAATACCCATGAAAAATAAATTCCTGAAACTATCCCTTGCGTTGGTCATGCCCCTGATTGCATCAGCAAAGACCGACTGGACTCCGACCTTCAAAGATGCTCCCGTAACAAAAGAGGAAGTGAAGGTCATCGCAGCTGCAATGCCAACCAGTCCTATAGTAAAACCCAAGGCAAAGCGTAAAGTTTTAATCTACAGTGCAACTGCTGGATTCCGGCATAAGTCAATTCCCTACGGGAAGATCGCCCTGAGATTGATGGGCAAGAAAACAGGCGCCTTTGAAACAGTCATCAGCGATAATCCAGCCAACTTCGAACCAGCTGCTCTGGAAAAATTCGATGCAGTGATTCTGCTCAACACGACGCAGGACTTTTTCATGCCAAGCAGCAAGACCCAGAGGGACGAGTTTTCTGACAAGGAATGGGCTGCATTACAAAAACGAAATGACCGGTTGGTCGATAATCTCGTTGACTATGTGACTAATGGTGGCGGTTTAGCAGGTATCCATGCAGCAACAGATTCCTGTTATAACCACAAGGAATACGGTGACACAATCGGTGGCTACTTCTGGGGACATCCATGGACAGCCAAGACAAATGTGACAATCGTGGTGGAAGATCCAGAGCACAAGATTATTAAACCCGTTTTTGAAGGCATGAAGGATTTCCGGCTACAGGAAGAGATTTACCAGTTCCAGGAAGAACCCTATTCACGTGATCGCCTGCGCGTGTTGCTGCATTTGGATCCTGACCGTAGTGATAAGGTCGATCCGGAAAAGGTGAAGCGTACAGACGGCGACTTCGCAGTGGCATGGGTCCAGAAAGTTGGAAAGGGTCGGGTTTTCTACACCAGCATCGGCCATAATAATCATATTTTCAGCAATCCGCTCATGTTGAAGCATTACCTTGCCGGCATCCAATTTGCCATGGGTGATCTGAAAGCCGATACTACTCCCAGTTCAAAAAGGAAATAAATAATGAACGTATCACGAAGGGATTACATCAAGACTAGTGCCCTGGCCAGTGGTTGCCTTTTTCTTCCGAGCTTCTCGATTGGACAAGCCGGAGGATCAGCCAATGCTAAACTGAACGTTGCCCTGATCGGTGGTGGCGGCATCGCAAAGACAGCCTTCGGTGAGTGCCGGAATCACAATGTCATAGCCATAGCGGATGTGGATGATGTTTCAGGTGCGGAAGGCTTTCAGTCTTTTCCGGTAGCAAAGCAGTATCGGGATTGGCGTAAGATGCTGGACAAGCATCACAAGAAATTGGATGCGGTCATCGTCAACACACCAGACCACACCCACTTCCCTGCAACTTACGCTGCAATGGAACGTGGGATAGCCGTACATACCCAAAAACCACTTACTCACAATATCTGGCAGGCACGGACTCTGCAGAAAGCATACCACAAGTTCGGTGTGCAGACTGTCATGGGAAATCAAGGACACAATTTCGAAGGCATGAAGTTGATCCGTGAATGGATTGAGGGCGACATGATTGGCGAGGTTCAGGAGGTCCATGCGTGGACCAACCGCACCACAACGAACAACATCAATGCACAGAATCCACTCCCTGCCCA